>JAEOTJ010000001.1 GCA_016839905.1 Promethearchaeota archaeon
ATAAATAATTCAGATCCTCCTTTAATTTTATCATTTTCCATGAAATTTTCATTGAAATCAGACGCTGAATTTACCTTTCATGAATATTAGTATTAAAAAGTAAAATCTAAGCTCTAGAACATACTCCCTCTTTTATTTATTGCTTCTTCTACCATTCTTCTTAAATCAACTGCAGATATTGAATTTAAATTTACACTACTCGTTGTAGATAAAATCGCTATTAATTTAAGATCGAATTTGATAATAGGGATTATTATTAAATATCCATCTGTGGTTTTTATATATACACCCTCAAAATCACCGTTTTTCACCTCATTTATCACACTCTCAGCTAAAGAATGAAAAGTTGCTGACATTACCGCAATATCCGTCTCATTAACTCCTTGAAAAATAGAAGTTATAGGTAATCCCTCTATAGAAAAAAACCCAACAACCTTGATATCATGGTCTAAAGAATTAACCCGAAAAAATTTATAACGTTTTTTCTTTGCTCTATCAGCAGAGAAAGGTTCCATAGGAAGATAATAAAATGATATAATTTAAATTTTAATAAGAGAAAATAAATAAAAAGTAAAATCTAAGCTCTAGAACATACTCCTTCCTATTACTTACCATCCTAATCTCAACCATTTCTGTACCAATCAAAACACGACCAAAAACCCTCAAGCTCTAAGCCTTGAGCTTCGAATTGATAACTTCCCAGTTGCCAAAAATAATTATCATAATTCCGAAAAATATCATTAAATAAAGTCCTATCATAGAGAAGGTTACAGCAAACTTTTCATTATTAAAACTTGGGTCTCCATTATTGAGAAAGCTTTCATTATAAATGAAAAGGTTATAATTGGTCCAGGCACCAGTACAAGTCCAAGATATAGAATAATTTCCTGAAGGAATATTCATTTTAACAGAATCATCATACCATTCAGCATATGGGGAAAGTGTGCTATCAGCGGTAAGACTATAATGATAATCATGACCAGATTTCACGTTGGAAAATGTAACATCTAACCATGTAATATCAGATCCCATTACACCATGATAAGCGTCTAGGACAAATAAATAATGGTTAAATGTATGTGGTAGAATTACATAATCATTCCCAGAACTTTCAAAATAACAATAATCCTCCCAAATCAATTCTGATCTGCTATAAAATATTGAAACCGCTTGGATAACTCCTGCAACAATTAAAATACCCCCAATAGCAGCATATTTTAAATTTCGTTTCATTTTTTGTCAGTTTTGGTAATTATAATTCTTAGTTTTAGTAGTTCATTTTTAAATATTATGAATTCTCTCTACTAAATAGTCAACTTTTCACTACTAATTATAGAATCATTATCTTTTCCAAAATAGCCTGAATCCTATAATATTTAAATTTATTCTTGAAGATTTTCGAGTATTGAAATTAATTTTGGGTATAATTCCTCATTAGTACAAATGATTTCATAATTATATAATTGATCTTCAATACTGGAAGTGAAAGTTAATGATTCCAATTTTCCTTTATACTTCCCTTTTTCATATTTTTTCAATTGTATTGCTGATGGATTAATAAGGGGAAAATTATATCCAAAAAAGAGAGTAGGTTTAATTTCTAATCTATCCTGCATCTCTCTTGCCAGGTTTTTTCTCATTATTTCAACTATTTTATTTTCAATTATAGTTGATAAATTAAATAATAATCCTGCTCCAGCAATAAAACCACTTTTAACTGTATTATCAGATGATAAAACAATAATTCTATAATTAGTAATAAATACTCGAGTATTGTACATCTTCCCTTTGTATTTCACAACCCCAAAGAAATATAACAATATCTCTTCACTCTCCATAATGCAATATTTTTCCAGAAAATACTTTTCTAGCTCAATTTTGCTATTAGATTTCATCTTAAGAGTCAATGTCTTAAAAATAAGGTCATCATAGCTTTTAAGAATTTTTAAGTAATTATTCCCTTCTAAAAGGGAGGGTTTCGCCAATAGGATCTCTCCTAAAAAATCGTAAAACACTTGAAGATTATCTACTTCTATTGCCTTTTTTAATACTTTTGAAAAAACTTTTTTTGCATTACCTGATGTAATCTTCTCTTTATTTTGATTAAGAAATTCTTCTTCATTCATAATAAGCTCTCCTGGAATTTTATAATATTTATAATTCTGAATTTAGTTAAATATATAAATTGTTTCTTTTGAGGAATGATATAGTTATTTAGTCATTAAATATAAAAAGTAAAATCTAAGCTCAAGAACATACTCCTTCCTATTACCGCAATCTCAGCCTATATCACTTTTGTACCAATCAAAACACGACCAAAAACCCTCAAACTCTAAGCCTGAACCCTCTAATCCTTTTTTACTCCCCAAACAAGTGTAGAGCAAACATAAATAACATAATAATGAGAGATTTGACAAAATTTTAATAATATCTTGAATTCTAGGTTCATA
>JAEOTJ010000123.1 GCA_016839905.1 Promethearchaeota archaeon
AAAACTTCCGCGGTATTTGTTTTGGAGATGATGCGGTATATAAGCACTTACATACAATTCGAGACACTATTGATAAGGTTGATCCTTTAGTATTAAAAAGACTTATCGAATTAGTAATAAAATATGTAAAATTAATAGATAAATAGTTATTTTCCTTAAGGTTAAGATCCAATAATTTAAAAATATGTAGTTAAATAATGGACTATGAATGTTTTATTATAAATTTTTAATATGTCTTGATCAAGAAAAAATATTTTATTT
This sequence comes from Promethearchaeota archaeon, assembly GCA_016839905.1. Next base: position 262 of record JAEOTJ010000123.1, read on the forward strand.
AAATAAGAATGACATTCTCAAATAAATCTATTCTTAAAGGATTGGACTCTAATTATACACGTGTATTGCTTCCTTGGGCTATTCGCCATCCAAAGTATTTAAGAGCATTTCGTCGTTTAGCTCGCTCATATAAACAATCTTTAAAATTAAGAATCAAAGCTAAATCAAGTGGATTTTTAGTACCTCCGCTTTTAATTTTTAGTATTACAGATGATTGTAATCTTCATTGTTCGGGGTGTTATGCTGCTTCAGTTGGCACAATTAATAAAAAAGGAACTAAATGTGATTCTGATTATAAAAAAATTTTAACTAAAGATCAATGGCAGGTAATTATTAATGAAGCTATAGAACTAGGAGTATTTGGATTTATAATTGCAGGCGGAGAACCATTCCTCTTTCCAAGATTACTGGATCTCTGTAAAGAATTTAAGGATAATTTTTTTTTAATTTTTACAAATGGGACTGCTTTAACTGAATCTGATTATTTACGCTTAAAAAAGCGAGATAATGTTGCAATTATCGTAAGTATTGAAGGAGGGCAATTTTTAACCGACAATCGAAGAGGAGATGGAGTTTATCAAAAAGCTCAAAATACGATTCTTCGTCTGAAAAAACAAGGGACTCTTTCGGGAATTTCGGCAACTATTAATAAATTAAATTATCAATATTGGATGACCTCGAAGAACATAGATAGTCTAATTTCAGATGGAATTAGATTAGGTTTCCTCATGGAATATATTCCATCCACACCTAATAATAAATGTACTATGGATAAATTATTCAAATGGGATATTATCAAGGATACAGATTTAATGCTCTCAAAAGAAGAACGAAAAGCTTTTCGACAACAAGTCTTAAAATATCGGAATGAAAAACGCATTTTGTTGCTTCATTCACCCGGAGATGAAGAATTAACAGGCGGTTGTGTTTCTGCTGGAAAGAGATTTGCACATATTAATCCAAGAGGTGATTTAACGCCTTGTCCCGTTTCTAATATTTCATCACATAATTTAATCAAATCAAGCTTGCGGGAAGGACTTCAAAGTCAATTATTTAAACTGATACGGGAAAATGAGCACCTTTTAGAAACTGAAGATACTCCTTGTGCTTTATTCGCCCATCCCGAAGAAGTAAAAATGTTGGTGAAATCTATTGGGGCAAAAAATATATGAAGGAAAATTAATCTTAGAGATTTGTCCAGCCATAACCTACTTTAAATAATATTTTACCTTCCTCTCTCATTTGAGCGATTATACTTTTAACTTTTATTAGAGACATATTAAGATCTAATAAAGCAGCAATATCTAATATTTTATTGACAAATGATTCTGAAGTTTTTATAGAGTCTTCTCTTCTAATCAAGCTAAGAACTATTCTTTCAACCTCTTCTTTACATGTTAGAGAAATTTCTCCTAATATTTTTTCCTTTGGAACATTAGATTTTAAATAATCTAATTCCTTATTGATACCCTCAGATTTAAGAATAATCGGTGTTATATCCTTTTCTTTTTGAATTGGAGGACTAATTGCAGTTGTTTTTTTATTTCTTCTCACATCAATATCTTCTTTTGTTTTTATTATATCTTCTTTAAACTCATCAAGTCCTAATTTTTTCACTTTAGGTTTTTTCTTACTTGAAATAGGTTCATCGGAAATCTTTTTATCGGGCATTATATCATCAACGGTTTCATTAACTGGTTTTATTATAGGACCTTCTTTCTGTAATTTTATTTGTGCTTTTTTAGTCTTGCTCTTTATAAAAGATATACTACCGATTACTGCACCGATAGAAATACTAATTATAAAAATAAGGATAAATATTGGATTAGAAGGAGATTCTAAATCACTCCCATCATCAAGTGTTGTTATAGTTTCACCGATTATTGTTATATCAACACTTAAACTCTGGTTATAATAATAAGCCTTACTAATATTAATATCAATATTTTTTGCCCCAATACCGCCAAAATCAAGATCACTACAGTTTATCCCAATTGTATAATTACCATTACCTAAATCCGTAATATTTGTTATTCTCCAGCTTCCACCCTCAATACGATAGGTAATATTTGCTCCAATTATCCCTTCATTTTTCCCTGTATCATTATAAAAGACTTTAATATTAAATAATTCAGTTTCATTAAATGTAGAACTTGGATATAATTTTATAAATTCAGTTTCTCCAATAATAGTTAAATTCGTCTCAAAAAGGCCTGCATCAGTAGTATTATGCCAAAGTCCCCGAATTCGATATAATCCATATTCTGTTACATTTTGCGAGAGATCCCAATCCACCAGAGAAATCTCTGTGCCCTTAGCGAAACTAGAATTACTAGAAGAAAAATTTAAATAATTACTATTTGCTTCGGGGCTATAGACATTTAAAGTTATTTCTCCATCGTTTTGGGCTAATGATGAAAAAAAAGTAGTATTAAAATGAACTATATTACTATAATTTGCGCTAGTGACTGGATTTGAACCAATATAAGTATCAATAGATTTCATTAGATTTGAAGATGTGGCATTTAAAAACCAATAAGCACTATTACTAGCATTCGATACTTGCACTTCCACATAACCATTATTTAG
>JAEOTJ010000124.1 GCA_016839905.1 Promethearchaeota archaeon
ATTTAAATTTTAAGGAAGAGATTAATGTTTCCGTTAGAGCATTTGCGACAGCTGAACTGCTATTTCTATCTGGAGGTTTAATCACGTGGATTGGGGATCATTACGAGGAAAACTTAACCGAGTCTCCGATAACATATTATAACGCTTCTATAGTTATGGATGGTTTGAATTTTGATGCGGGGATAAATTATATTCAATTAAAGTTTCAACAAACAAATTATACAACCACGTCATTTTATTTTCAAATATTTCTAACGGAACAAGACGTAAATTTAACAATATATATAAATTCTGCAGAAATAGATCCAGCTGAACCTTTTAGTTTTCTCTACAATGAAGAACTTAACATCTCTGTACGAGCATTTGCCACCGCAGAAAAAATATTTCTAACAGGGGGGCAAATTTCATGGACAAGTGCCATTGAAGCAAAAAGAAATGAGTCCTTGACTGAAAATCCCCTAACTTATTTCAATCTTTTAATCCCAGTTAATGATAGTTATTTTGATCCGGGAATAAATACTATTTACATTCAATTTCAACAAGTAAACTACTCAACAACCACAATTTCCTTTCAAATTCAAGTTGATCCCATCGAAATAGACGTAGAGATTATTGACTTTGAAGGATCTTTCGAAACATATATCGGCGAAACTATCACATTAGAAATTAGATTAGAAGATAGTTCTTCTGGGAATCCAATTGAAAAAGCTCAGATTAACTATAAATGGGATTATGGAGTGGGAGAATTTAAAGAAAAGAGCAAGGGATTATACGAACTTACGATAGACCTTCCCGAAGGGGTAGAAGGTAATTATGAAATGACATTAATTATCACTACAAAGACGGGTATTTATAAAGCTACTGAATCTTCAATAATTATTTCAATTAACCAGAGAGAACTTCCTGATTATTGGATTTGGATTATTTTAATTGGGCTATTAAGTGCTATTGGTGTTTTAGGAGCATTAAGCTTGAGAGCCTACGTTATTTTGCCCCAGAAAAGAAAAAAAGAATCAGAATTACTCTTAAAAACACAAAAATTTAAAGATATGCGAAATATTCAAGCAATTGTAGTAGCACAAGGAATGTCAGGCTTACCTTTGTATATGAAGAGCTATTCAATTTTAGAAGATGAAAATAAAGAATTATTCTCTGGTTTTATTCAAGCAATTACGACGATAAGTAATGAATTGGTAGATAAGGATGATGAAACAAAAGCTACACGGAAGATTAATGAAACAGCTCGATCTTACGGGATTGAAAAACTATACGAGTTGGACTTTAAGTATTTTCATTGTGTAATTGTAGATACAAAAACCCTAAGAACTGTTTTTATACTTAGAAATCCCACTTCAGAAAGGCTTAATCATCAATTCATCTATTTAACCTCTGCGATTAGTTTAAAGTTAGTAGATCAACTTGAAAATTGGAATGGTTCCTTAGAAGGTATTGAAAAAAGAATTCCTCCCATTATCAGTGAATACCTTGATTTACACTATAAAGAGCAATTTGTTCTTACAAATCCTGCTGATTTAGCCCAAATTAGAAAAGAAAGTGAATTAACATCTATGGAAACCAGGGTCGTGAATACAATACGTTCTTTTGCAAAAGGAAAAGTTCCCTTTTATTTAAATAGAATCTTAGAATTAGTTTATGAGAAAAATGAAGATTTGATAATTGAAGCAATTGAAAGTTTAATTGAAAGAAAAATAATTATACCCTATATACCGAAAATATTTGGAGATATAAATTAATTTCTTTAATGCCATCCAATAAAGAATTCAGATTTGAATGTATTAAATGCGGAAATTGTTGTAGTGATAAAAATACGTTTGTTAACATTACCTATATAGATATTTTAAGAATTCAAAAAGCGCTTACTCTTTCTATAGATGAGTTATTAGAAATAATCGGATTCTATATTTTTAAAAAAGAACTCTCTGTAGAGGAACTTAAGAAAATGGTGGTACCACCTATAAAAACAGAACGAGGCTTGGCATTTATAGGATTGAATAGAAAAAGTAATGGATTCTGTTATTTTTATGATGAAAAAGGAAAGAGATGCATGATATATATATTAAGACCAAAATTCTGTAGAACATTTCCTTTTTCTTTTAGGATTTTATTTGACAAAACTGATAGAACAAAAGCTAAAATTGAGTTATATTATACTGAAAAAGGTTTAGAGTATTGTCCAGGAATAAATCAAGATTCTCCCCTCATTAAAGAAGATGAATGGATTAAATTGGGAAAAAAAACGATAGAAAATATGAATGATAACAATATTTTAATAGAAAAATGGAATGATGCTGTAAAAAATGGCAGGATCTCTCCATCTGCCAAAAATTTCATATTAACTGTTTTAAATTTAGAGAAAAAAGTTCTTTAAAAAGATTAGAGTAAAAAATATAGATTTAAATGGGGGGAAATTGAGAACATGCCAGTAAAGCCCAAAAAAGCATCCTTAACTCAACAGTGAAACCTAATTTGTTTTTTTTCCAATTAAACTCGTTATTATTCTCAATATTAAAGAATTCTGTAGCATTAACAATGTATTTAATTATTTTTTTGCTTGTGGTAGATTCCTGCTCTTTAAAATTTAATAAAGCAATAATTAATAATGCTCTTGCTGAATCAGTAATATTATCTTTAATAGAACCATTTGGTTTTATCTTTAATTTGACATATTTTATATAAAATTCTTTAAAAAAACTAAGATCTATTGTCTCATCAAAGAGTTTTATTACTGCCACTTGATCAAAAAGATCTAATATGGGGTTGAATTCTTTTAAAATTGATACATCAAAGTCAAGTATTGGATCCAATAAATAAGTTTTATCAATTAATATCACTCCGCTTTTATTCAATAATTTTTCACTTAATAAATTATAGAAACCTAAATGAAGCTTCTGAGGCGTGATGTTTTGTACTTCTTTTTCTACAAACATTTCAATATTAAGAAGATCTATTATATCTGTATTGTTTATCATATTAAATTCAGATAATATAGATAATCCATAGAATATGTTAATAGGATCAGGAGGATTATCATTTGAAGTACTAAATACTTTATTATTTACAAATTTTTTTACAATTTCAATTATCTCATTTTGATTGAAAGGTATTTCTATATTCAGCATTTTTAAAATTGTAATGTAATAAAATAAATTTTCTAAATTGAAAAAGTTAGGATTGATGCTTTTAGAATTAATTAAATTTTTATCATTAATCTTAAATGTTTTAATAATATTCGGATTAATAGGAGGAAAATTTCCAAAAAAATTAAGACAATTCTCAATTTCTTCTTCTTTTAATGTTTCTCTCTTTAGAGGGGATTCCGCTATTGGAGGGGCTTTAATGGGAAGTTCCTTGACTTGAGGTCTCGTTTCTTGAACGGGCGGCATTGAAGTGCTGGGAGGTTGCGTGAATGGGGGAGTCGTTTCTTGAACGGGCGGCATTGAAGTGCTGGGAGGTTGCGTGAATGGAGGAGTCGTTTCTTGAACGGGCGGCATTGAAGTGCTGGTAGGTTGCGTGAATGGAGGAGTCGTTTCTTGAACGGCCGGCATTGAAGTGCTGGTAGGTTGCGTGAATGGAGGAGTCGTTTCTTGAACGGCCGGCATTGAAGTGCTGGTAGGTTGCGTGAATGGAGGAATCGTTTCTTGAACGGCCGGCATTGAAGTGCTGGTAGGTTGCGTGAATGGAGGAGTCGTTTCTTGAGGAAAAGGTTTAAGCTCTGCTTCATCAAAAAGATCAAATTCCGTTAAAAAATCAAGGTCTAATTCATATTCTGGTAAATCATCTTCCATGAACGTCTCTTGGCTAATAGTTGGTTGGACGTAAGCTTCCATAGGCATCTCTAGATCCTTAAAATCTTCCATTAATGAAAAATCTGTAAGATTAATGTATTTATCTAGTTCCAGAAGTTGGTGATTTAATAAACGCTTGGTATTAGCTGAAAATATATACTTCTCTTTAAATTGATCTAAATATATAATGAATCCTCGTGGTAATAAATCAAAAAGGTCCAAATTTTCAATTTTAGAATAATCTTTGTCAATTAAATATTCTATTAAAATTTCCATGAGTATTTTATTTATGATGCCCTTTAAATCAACTTCAAAGCATTCAGCATAAGTAGAGATTGTTCTTTTTTTCCTACCATGTATCTCTTTAAACTTTTTATCCTCTCTCATCATTCTTTTTTTAGATATCCCTATTGTATTTAAGGCAGTCTTAGTAGAATATAGAATCATCCCAATAGTGTCCTTAATTTCTTTCTTAGAATCAGATAAAATTGGGGAATTCAAGTCAATTCCATTATCAATATAAAGATCTTTTATATAAGAATAACATCTTTGATAATATTCAATAAGCTCATTTTTTATAGAAGAGCAGAAGTTATAAAGAATTAAGGCAATTTCTTTTTTTTCTGACATTTTTCAAATTTCTTAAAGATAATTGATTTATCAAGTTATATTTATATTATTTTATATTTATATTCATTTAATTTTTTATATTGATTAAGTCTTTATCTATAAAAAAAAAATAAGAAATCTATGGAAAATTATTGCTATAATAAAATAGCAGAAGATTATCATCATAAAAGAAAAAAACCTTGGAAACCTTTAGAAAATTTTTTAAGACAATTAGAAATTGAAGGCTTTTTAATTAAAGGAATATGCGTTGATTTAGGATGCGCTAATGGAAGGAATTTTAAATTATTGAAAAATGAAAATAATATTTTGATTGGAATTGATATTTCTTTAGAATTATTAACCATTGCTCGATATGATATGATTAATTCAAGTAAATATTCTAAAAAAGATTCAAAAAAGATTCATATAATCCTTGGAGATGTTAAGAAAATACCTATTAGATCAAATTTAATAAATAATCTCTTTTCTATTGCAACAATGCATCATATTAAGGATAAAAGTGAAAGAAAAAAAGCCTTATCTGGAATTTATCAGATAATAAAGGCCAATGGTTTTATTATAATAACTGTTTGGAGGAAATGGTTAAAAAAATCTAAATTTTTTTTTCTTTCTGATTGGGTTAAAAGATTCTTTAACCCTATTTATCGAAAACAGCAAAAAAAAAAAGGACTTAATGAATTTGGTGATAAATACGTACCTTGGACCGTTTCAAGTGAAGAAAAAACATATAATAGATTTTATCATTTCTTTTCAAGGCATGAAATTAAAAAGTTAATTAATAAAGATTTTAGACTTAAAAAATGCATAAAATTAGGCGGACCAACTAAAAAGGATAATTTCTTTATTTTAGCTCAAAAATAAACAAAAAATAAAAGCTCAATGACAAATAAATGTATTGTAAGCATCTAAAATATAAGATTTAAAGCCCTCATAATGGTCCTTGATGACAGCTGTATGAATATTAAATATCCGATTTGAAATATCACAATAAAAAACACCATGGATTGAATCCTCAGGATAAAATTTCCTTCCAACCATTTTCATTCGATTTCCATATAATAATGTAAATTCATGACTTCTAATCCATGATTGTTCTTTTTTTTTAATTATTACTTTAATTGAATTATATAAATTAATAGCTCTCTGTACTTCTTTAGCATGAAATGTTTCTAATCTATCTTTTTTTTCCCAACTGATTTCCATTTTTGCGAGAGAGCCCCAATTCTCATCAAAATTATTTGTAGTATTTAAAAAAACTGAACCATTGTTTTTATCTCCAGTACTTTCGACTTCTTCAAACCAAATTGGCATTTTATCAACATTAAAATCAAATTCTTCATTAATATATCTATAATTTGTTATTTCCATTTTTTTTTTCCTCTATATTAACTTCTAATTAATAAAAGAATAATTTAAATTTATGATTAACTTATATCAACTCTAAAGTTATTGAATAGTCGGAATATTTAAAATTTTTTAATCATATGAAAAATATGTAAGTGATCTAATGATATGTGATTATATTTTTAAAATAGTAGTCTTAGGTTCTCCAAGTGTAGGAAAAACATCTTTTTTAAGATATAATTCTTCTTGTGTATCTAATTCTACGATGAGTGCAAATTCCATTGGAGTTACATTTCATAATGTACAATATAACTTGGATAATGAATTGAAAATAAAATTTCAATTATGGGATATTAAAGCAAGTTCTAAATTTATATATCAATATCCCAAATATTGTGAAGGAGCTAAAGGTTATATTTTATGTTTTGATATATCGAATAAAGATTCTTTTAATCAATTACCTAATTGGATAAAAATAATTAGATTAAGTAAAGGCATGAATATTCCAATCATATTAATTGGAATGAAATCTGATTTAAATCATGAAGTTTCAGAAATGGAAATTGAAAAATTAATAAACGATTATGAGCTTGATGGGTTCTTCTTAACCTCAATCAATTTAAATTTAAATAGGAGCATCATATTTAAATATCTCGGAAAATTAATTTTTAATTCTCAACACACTCCTACTGAACATTTAAATTCTTTTATGCTAAAAAAGAGAATATTAATAGAATTAAAATACCTAGGGTCTCTAATAGGGAAAGGAAACATCTCTAATAATGAAGATTTCACTTTCCTTCCACCAGAAGAAAGAGATGAAATACTCAAATTTTTAAAATTTTATTCTAATTGTCCAATTTGTAAAAAATCTAACCATAAGAATTATTTGAAAAAAATCTATATCGATTCTAATCCTGAAAAGGTAAGATTTAAAGAAAAACTAATAACTTTAATAAATGATTCAGAAGATTTTGACGATATCTTTTACAATAAAATTACTCTTGGGATTCCTTGTTGTGATTGTTATAAAAACATATTTGGAGAAATAAAAAATTAAGAATTTAAAAGCTCCTTCCCCTCATCAATCCATTTCTTAATCTTATCTTCCGAACACCCCTTAACTAACATGGCTAATTCTTTTGGGTTTTCCTTGCATAGATCACTTATGTTTTCAACCCCAACTTGCTGAAATTTCTTTGCTGTAGCTACGCCTAAACCGGATAAATCTGTTAAGAGTAATGCTTTCATTTCTTTTTTTGTGGTTATTTTTTGTTTTTTTACTATTTTTGGTTTTGGGGGCACCTCTTTTTTCTTTAAAGATTCTTTATTATCTTCCTTCACAGTTTTCGGAGGCGCCATTTTCTTCTTCATTTTAAAAGGTTTCGCCTTGATTTTCTTTTCTTTTGGCGTATAAGGCTTTCTTTTCTTTCCTTTTTTCTCAGGAAGACTTAAAGACTTTAATACATCAATATTGGATTGATGTATTGATTTCCTAAAATAATCTATTTTAATATTATAATTTTTTAATAATACAACTGTTTTTCCTGCTTTATTAATTTCGCCTAAAGAAAAACCACTTCCTTTCCTAATATTAGCATCTCTTCTTGGAGATTTTATCATTGCTGCAACAATTTTTCGAGGTTCTTCCATTTTTTGAATCAGATTTAAATTAATATAATTGTATTCTAAGAAAAAATCTAAAACTTTTATTTTTTACTATTTTAAAAAAGATTATTCAAGTTTTCTTTCAAATTAATTTCCTTAATCAATGCTTTTAATGATTTTTTTTGTAAGAAATAACATCTAATTGTTCTATTTTTTTTAAAACATCGGTTATTTCATTTCGGGTTCTTTGAAACATTCTTGCTAATTTGAGAGGTGAATTTTTACCCGTACATTCTAATGCTATTTTATATTCAAAGTCTTCAATCATCCCCATGGAAAGAATTTTATCTAATACATTTTTTATAATGAGTAATTTAGGAAAAACTTCAGCATAACGACCCCCAATTGTTAAATTTTCAATATCTGCTACAAAAGTTAGAAATCTACTTTTTTCAGTTGTTGTTCTAAAAATCTTGAGATCAGACTGGTGTTTTATCCAAAATCGTTTTCCAATCTTATGAATCACTTCTTTAAGTTTATCAGTTTCATCGTCTGCATCTGAAATAATACAAAACAATACTCTTGCTAAAGGATGGTAAAATATCACAATAGTACTATCTTCTGATTCCAATACTCTGGTCATTTCATTTAATCTTCTACCTTTAGCCATAGATTCTTGAATGTTATCTATAGTTCGATTTATTGCATTAAAGAAATCCGTGATAACATTGCCTTGTATTTTCTTTTTGGCAAATTCTCTAAAAGTTGCCTCCAATAAATTAATTCCATTGTCCCCGTCAATTAGATATATTTTATATATCAAGATAAAATAAAATTAATAATTTTTCTTATAAAAATAATAAACAAATATACTTTAATAAATAATAATAAAAAATTGGAATTCTTTTATCTTATAATAAAAATAACATTAACAATTTGTTAATAATGAATAAAAAAAAAACCATATTATTTTCACTATTTTTAGCTTTTCCTATAATAATTCCTCAAATATTACTAATAAGCACATTGGACAACAATCTTTTTAAAGAAAATATTTCATTGCTCGCAGATGATGGAGTTTCAAAATATAGCACCCCTCAAAGTGTAACATACGAGATGGAGATTAATTTTACTTTAACACATAAATATGGACCTCCTCAAGGATACGCATTCAATGTAGCTCGATATGAAACAAGAAAACCAAATTCAATTTTAATGCCGTATACTCCTCCTTACCAGGAAGTTGAGGTATTATATAATTCTACTTCCTCTAATTTTGATTCTTATGCATGGAATGTAAGAGATAAATTCAATAACACATATGATGGTTTTAATATTACTAGTTTGGGGATTGATAATTCAGTCACGATTGATACAAAATATGAATTCAAATTGAATGAAGTTTCTTTTGGAGATATTTCTGATTCTGATATAGGAGATTATAATATGTCTGACATTATATTTGATTTATATTGTAATAATTCTGAATTATATTATAACATTTCTGATCCTGATTTAATTAATGCTGCAAACAACGACTGCGATATAAACGGAGGAGATAATCCTATTGAAAAAGCGGAAAAGATTTATAATTTTGTATGTGAATATCTAACATATGAAATTGATGAAAGTGACCCTAAAGAAAAAGGAGCTTCATGGGCATACGATAATGAAAAAGGTGATTGTTCGGAATATTCAACTCTTATGATAACTCTACTCAGAATACACAAAATTCCCGCTAGAAAAATAGTAGGGATTGTAATGTCACAAAATGCAACTCTTAGGCCATTCATTGGTGATGATTGGGAATTTAAAGCAGAATACCGAGGAGGAGGAGGAGGGGGAATAACCGGTAGCAGTTCATTTTTAGGTCATGCGTGGATTGAATATTATGTCCCAGATATTGGTTGGATTGCTTGTGATCCTACATGGGGTGAAGATGGCACCTTTGATTATTTTAATAGAATAGATTATCTACATCTGGCAACTAACATCGGAGCATGGTATGGTAATACCATTTTCCTCGATGAAAGCGAATATCCTTTTTTACCAAATCCTGCTGCGGGAGATTTAACAGCTTATGATTATGATGTCACGGCAAAGATCACAGTTATAGATACTGATTTGGTTCCATTAGAGGAGGACATACCTTGGCTTCTTATCATCCTCGTTATAGGTATTTTAATAGGAATAGTGGTCGTTATTGTTATCGTCATTAAAAAGGCAAGAAGTAGAGATTAATTTTTTTTTCTATCTTTTTTTTTTTACTAAATATATGTTTCAATTAGATCTTCCAAATTTTTTATAAAATCAGGCAGGTTCCCGTCAATCTTATCTATGTCATGCAATTCTTCTACAAAGAAAAGTAAATATAAAGAGTAAGTCGTAACATTTATTTTTTTAAAGATTACTTTTTTCGCATCATCGGTTATTCCCGATGAGATAATAAAGTCTTGTTTCAACAGTTTGAATTCTTTAAAGGTCTTGTATAAAGTTTGAAAATGGGGTGCTGAAATCTCAAAAATTCTTTCAGAGATACTACTCTCTGAATAATTCGATAAAATAATACCATTTTCATTTAATAATAAAATGGCATCAGAATTAGTTTTTTTAGCAAAGTTCTTTAATTGATTTCTAAATAATTCACGATTCGGACTTAATTGAGAAAGCCCAAATGAATATGCAGAAATAAGAGACCAATGATCAAAAATAGAAGTTTTAAAAATCTTTATAAAGTATTTATCTGAAGAATTCTTTAACTTTTCAGTAAGAGTCTCAACATTTTTTTTAATTATTTCTGAATTTTTTAGATCTGGATCAAACTTATTTAATAAAATAATTATAGGGGGATATTCATCCAATTCATTTAACGAATTGATAATATTTTTATATAAATCTATGGTTTCATCTATAAGATTTGTTTTTTGGATATCAATCAGGTAAAATAATAAATCAACATTATATAAATATCTTTTACTTTGTTCTATAAATTTTTGGCGATATGTTTCTTGTCCACCTAAGTCCCAAATTGAAATTTGAGAATTTTGTTCAGAAAATAATTTTTCTTCTGATCTTTCCACTCCCTTAGTTGGAAGTGTTTTTATAATCTCAGAATATTTTTTCTTTATTCCTAAGAGAAAACTTGTTTTTCCTGCCCCACCAAGACCAGTATATAAAACTTTTATCTTTCTTTTAGAAGAAAATGGATCTTTTATTTCTTTAGTGAATTCAATCAATTCTTCTCTTAATGCTTTCATTACCAACTTATATTCATCTAATTCTTTTTTAAATTGGATTTTAGTAGCTGCTTTATCAACGATAACTCTCAAGTATTTCATATTTTCGTAGAAGAAAGTCTTATTTTTACTTTCAATCAATATTGTAATAGTTGCTGCTTTTGCTAAACCCCTGGCTCGTTCGTCAGGTATTAAAAAAAAATATGTAAGACCATTAAATTCTAAATCAGGAAAAGGTAATATCCCAAAATAATTAATACCATCTATTCCTTCACCATCTTGATAAGTAGCCTCTCCCATTAATAAACTTACTGTTTTCATCGCAATCAGAAGGCGGGAGGTTTCACTAAGATTATTCGGCCAATATACTACTGGAGTTGGTCCATCTTCATCAAAAATTGAAAGTACAATAGATTTAATCAAATGTGATTTATCAAATTCCATATTTTTCTGATCCAAATTATTATAGTTGTTAGTTTGTTTGAATAAAGTCAATTAATTGACAAGAATTTCTATAAAAGGTAATTTCTTTTTTTTTTTATTTTAATAACTATTATTCTCAATATATAATACAATGTTTTATATCTTAAAAAATTAGTTTTATTAAATTCTGATTTAAAACCAAATCTTTTAAGAACTATCATTCAAATCTAAAATTTGAAATTTTAGAATTAAAACAAATTGATTTTATTATTTTACTTATTTCTTGAGAATCTTTTTTTAGTTCATTTAAAGTTATTTTTTCTAATACACCATTTTGAATAATTTTCTGGAAATTTCCTTGTTTATCAACCCTTTCTAAAAGATTAATATCAATACCCTCTCGAAAATGTGATGAATTTGTATAATAATGACCAAATTTGTTTTGTTGAGGAATTGCATTTTTAGGAAAATGCTTTAAATCAAGTTTAGCAAACCTATATTTAGGTTTTTCTAAACAACTTTCTTCTAAAACATATTTTTTCTTATCTTGCTCTGATAATTCAATGCAAATTTTATTCATTGTTTTTACTACTTTTAAACCAAGATTATAAGCATCAATGTGTTTATGAAGTTCATATTCAGTTAATGTTTTTATTGCCTCATTTAAGCCAATAAAGCTAATTACCAGGTTTTGTTTTTCTGGATGAAATAACGGTTGATCATCGATAAAACCTCCACAAATAGGTAAATGCTTAGTTTTTAGTCTTTTTTTAATTATTTCTAACTTTTTAATTAAGATTTTTGAGCAGAAGTATATAGTATCATTAATGATATCTATAAATTCATCTTCATCTTTACTTATAAAGGCATATCTAGGGAGATTTAAACTTATTGATTGAAGTGTTCCATTATTCATGTAGTTATTTTCAGAAAATTCTCCTTTAATTTTATCATATACCCAAGTAGGGCATAAATTCATAAACATTGGATTTTTATTATCTTTTATTTCCTCCCAAACGCTTGAATACAAATCATTTTTATCATTTAACCATTCTTCATTTAAATATATCAAATGTTTAGGATATTCAAACGCATTTCCATTATAATCTCCTGATTTAAAGATTTTAATAAGGGATTTAAATAATTTTAAGGATTCTTTATGATAATCTCCATAATTTCCTATTATTTTACCATAAGGGCCTATAGCTGGAATATTTTCAAATAACTCTAATATTCCTGGGCAAAATGAAATAGATGTAATTGGAATATCACGCCCTATTACTGCAGAAAGCTGATTAATTTCATATATTAAACTTTGCATTGCCTGGAATATCTCATTTTGAGTAATACCTTTAGCGTACGGAGCTAAAAATGTCGTAATAAAATTTAATCCTTGAGTTCCACTAAATTCTCCTTGTGTCATCCCCAGCCATTTTGCTAGATGATTAACCGCAACTCTAAGAATTCCCGCTGGTCCTGATTTACAACAATAAGTCCAATTACTTTGCGGAGGTAGCCCATGTTTTAAAATTATTCGAGGATCCCAGATTTGTGATAAAGATCTCAAATCAAAATATTTCAATTCATGAATATAAATATCTCCAAATAAATGGGCTCTAGATTCTTCGCTACTAAGTATCCTTAAATGTGAATATTCTTCAGCTAATTGATTTGCTGCCCAGTGATGTATTTTTTCAGGATTAATTAATTTATATGATTTATCTTTTAGACCTTTTTCAAGTATTTCCTCATAATCCATTAAAGGCATTCCTATTCGAGTATATAATTTTCGCTCATTTTCAAAACTCTGTTCTGAAAGAATTGAACAAACAATCTCCCTTATATGAGGACCCGAAAGAAATTTTACATCAGCACTAATAATTCTCCTGACAACAAGTTCAGTAATGTGTCTTGCATCCTCTTCGCTCATTCCTGTTTCTTTTACAATACTATCGAAAATTTTTGATGAATCAAAATCAACCATGTCCCCTTCAGTTCTAAATACTTTTGGTAATAAATGCATCTAATCTTTACCTATCTCAGATTTTTATTAAATATTTTCTTTGATTTATTTTATTAAAAAAACATTAGTATCAATCTAAAAAAAACATTATTATTAACTTAGTGTATAAATGTCAAAATCCCACTCTTTCATTAACTTAAAAAGAACTTTTCTTTTTGGTAAATATTTGATGGTTTGAATTCTTTCTATTAATATAATACTTTTCTCCATGCTTATTCAGAGCCTCCCAACTTGCTATCAAAATTGGAGGTAAGTCAGGAATCCAAAAACCATCAGGAACAGTTTCGGAAGGTTCCCGTTTTTTAGTTAGATCAATATCCGCACTAATGATACCTTCACCATCTTCTCGCTTCAAACGGGCCAGAACTTTACCTCCACTATCTATTATCTGAGTCTCTCCTAAATAGAAGGATTTATACTTAAAATCAGTTAAAATTGGCATATCACATTCAAAATCTCCTGCATGAGCTGCATGAATTACTGGTACACCCAACATTCGTGCAAATTTAGAGGGTGTATCGGCCATGATTTCTAAATTTCGATCATGAGTATTTTGATCAAATCCTTGTATAGGTCTTTCAGGTATTGTCCACCAACAAGATCCTCCTATAACGATATCAATACGTCCCAATAAACGCTTAACGGTACGAGTGCGTACAAATTCCCAACAAAGTGCAACACCTATGTTGCCAACCTTTGTTTCTAATACGCCATCATCATTTCCACCAATATAATAACAATTTTCCCACATTGTAGGCTGATCTTTATCATGAAAATAGGTTGCTCCATCTGGAAAAACCAATATGAAAGTATTATAATAATCTTCCCTCCGATGGGATATAAATGAACCCCCTATAATACCATTATGCTTGGCTGCTAGGTTTTTGAGTAATTGCATAGGGACTCCATTAATTGGTCTGGCAACTTTAAGCATCTTGGTGGAGAAACCCATTGCAGATGTAAAAAACTCTGGTACAATCACCATATCTGCACCTTCGTTAAAGGCTTCAGTAGCAAGGCGCTCAACTATTTTCAGATTAGTATCAACATTTGCAAACTCTGCCATCATTTGAACTGCGGCTATTCTCATCTTAATTCATTTTTTTTATTAAATATTAAATCTTTTAGTATATACTTAGTTTTTTGATCCTTAATTATTTTCTTGAAACTGAAACATTTAAATTTTCCCTATAATTCGTGATAACGAATACCAAATGATGAGAACCTCTCTCACGAAAAAAATCAGCGATTTGATAAAGCAAATTGAGGAATTAAAAGGCTAGAATTTAAAAGGATTTACTTTTTTAGAAGTCTCTTTTTTTTTATTAAATTTCTTTTATTATTAGTTTTTATGGATAACTCTATTCCTGATTTACTTATTAAAAGTTTTTTTCAAGAATTGTTAAAGATATTAGAGAGATCGGATAATGGTATTACAGAAGTCTGGTGTAAACCATCGGAAATTAATTGCTTAAAAGAATTTAATAAAAATGAACTAAATAATTTTCTCTTGAGTTTTGATTTTATTCAAAATGAAAGATGGAACCATATAGCAATTGATAAAATCCAATTCATTATTGAGGCACTTAGATTTTTAGAATTGGATGTAAAAAAGCTCTCAGAACTTCTTGACTATAGCGGTTTCGAAGCTTTAATTCAAAAAATCTTAGAGATGAATAATTTTAGAGCCATAAAAAATTTTAGATTTACTGATAAATCAAATTATAAAATCAAGACATCCCAGAAAAGATATGAGATTGATGTTATTGGAATCTATCGGAATTACGTTATAGTTGCAGATGCGAAGCAGTGGAGGAGAAAAGACTCATTTAGCTCAATCAATAAAGCCGCAAATTTACAATATCGTCGAATTATTGCATTAAAAAAGAATCCTGAGGCGTTTGCTAAGATTATTGAGGATTTATTTGGGATTAATAAAAAAATAAGAGAATATTTACCATTTACTCTAATTCCAATAATGGTAACATTAGAGGATAACTATATTAGAATAAATGAGAATCAAGTCCCTCTGGTCTGTATATCAAAATTTAATGCATTTTTGTATGAATTTCAGAATTATTTGGATTATTATAATACGATTAAAATAAATAAAGTCACAATTCAAAAGCAATTATTTTAACTTTTAAAAAGTATAACAAGATTTAGGTCAAGATCTTTGAGTCAAATCTTTAATTAAAATGATATAAGAAGTTTTTAAATTAAGCATAAAATCTTGCTTGGCATTTAGGACAAGAATTCCTCTTCTTTTTAAATTTTTTACCACAGGCAGAGCAATAGGTTCTCATTTGATATTTGATTTTTTTTTCTTCAGTTTGCTCCTTCTTTGAAGATGATTGGGTGATTGATTCTTGGGTTTCTTGCCACATTGAGGGTGATTCTGTGTTTGCTTTTGGGGGCTCTCGCCACATTGGAGTTGATTCTGTAATTTTTTCTTGATTCTCTTGCCATACAGGAAGGGATTGAATGCTTCCAATTTCGGGCTCTAACCAGTCTTCATTCTTAATGGGATCATTCGGGGTACTTACTCTTCCTCGGTTAAAACCACATCTCCGGCAAAATTCATCTCCAATTTTCATTTGCATACCACAATTTCTACAAAACTTATCTCCTGTTTTATCTTGAGGTTTCTCTATTTGAGGAGGCACCTCAACTTTAGGCAACCCTTCTTTAAGTTTATTTACTGAATGTTGACGATTAACAATGAGTCTTTTGTCAGGTTTAATTTCAATACCTTTATCAAAAGCATTAATGGCTTCCCTATGTCTTCCACATCTTTGATATGCTGTACCTTTATTAAACCAAAACGATATCTCGGAAGGATTGATGTTAATTGCCTTTTCTGCGTATGAAATAGCCTCTTGATATTCTTTTTTCATTATCAATACGCCTGAGATCATTCCATAACCTTCTGCAAAATCCTTTTTTATCCGTACAGATTCTTTAAAACATTTTAATGCAGTTTCAAAATCTTTTTGAGCATAGAACATTCCGCCTTTATTATACCATGCTTCAGCATGAATAGGATTTTCTTTAATGGCATTATCAAAGTATTTAATTGCATTCTTAAAATCTCCCTTAGAAGCACATTCAACTCCTTTCTTATACCAATTATTAGGATCAAAACCTATGAAGTGGGCTCTATACATCAACCATCATAATTTTTTTATCTTCTAATTTTTTTACTAATATTTATACTTAATCCTTTAGATGCTTATTAATCTTTAATTCCAAGATATTCTTTAATCTGTTTTTTGACTAGACTTGTTGCGATATTTATTATTCCACTTTTCACATTTGGATGAGAAAATATTATTAAATACATGTCTTTAATCATTTTCTGTTTTTTATCTATAGGTGCTAAGTCTAAAACCCCCTCTGTCCCTCTTATTGATATTGAATTTAAAACTCCAGATTGTAAGCTCTCAATTATATCATTCCCGATCATGGAAACATTTTGACCTATCGTTGCAAATAAAGAATCCGAAATTCTATTTGAAATTGCTGAAGCTAATATTGTTCCATCTGTTTTTATAATTGCTGAGGCTTCAATTCTCTTTTCTACGCTTAAAACTTGGTTTAAAATATCACTCATACTATTTGGTGGTAATTTTTTTTCGGGAATTGGCTTTTGATCTGGTTGTTCTTTTGTTTTTTCTTCTTTTGGGATCTCTAATTTTTTTGATAGACTTGATACAACAGAAGTCATATCATCCTCTAATATTTTCCTCCTTACAAGTGAAGATGGAGTCTGTGTTGCATTTTTTTCTTGAGATAAAGGAATTTCTGATAGGTTTTTAGGAATCTTTTGAAGAGTTTCTTGTTTGGATGCACTATAAACACCTCTATTAGAGATTATCGAGCCGTTAAACGGCTGTGGGGCAATCTCTTGTAAAATATTTGAATTTATCTGGTCATACTTTTCTGCTACGCTCTTTCTCGTGGGTTTTGGCTGTTGGGTTTGTGGAATTGGTTTAACGGACGGTTTAGGGATTTCACTCAGTTGATTTAGGATTTGGTTTGATTGTTGTTCGGGAGCAGAGAATTTCACTTGGTTAAATATAGATTTATTAGGTTGCTTATTATGGCTTTGAGTCTCTTTATTTAAAGAAAGTGATTGTTCTGTCTCTGAATTATGGGCAGAATTCAAAGATATTGTTTTATCATCATTATTTTCTTTAGATCCAATAGATATTCGGACTCTTGAGCTTTTAGAAGAGATTGGTAGTAATGCTCCACACTTTCTACAAATATAACCCTCAGCTTCTGAATTCGTAGAGCCACAATTCGAACATATAATCATAGTCTTTTACATCCTCAGTTTTATATAGGACTTGAATCAAGTATTAATACTTTTAAATAAGAAAGGATACTTTTCCCAATAATTCTTTTTTTTCTCTATATATTAAATAATAAAAATCTAATTTTATTAATTTAGGTTATTTTTAAATTATATTTATAACAACCATCGATGAGACAAAAGAGAGAAAAAACCATTATTTATATAAAATTTCTTGTAGTATCTTAACGAAAGTATTATAATCCTCTTTATCTAGATTTGGAGAGTCCTCTTTTAAAAGCAATAAATAATAGGGAATAGTGCCTTTTTCTAAAGAAATTTGCTTAAAGACAAAATATTTTTGAAATCGTTGTACAACCATCTGTTCTTCTGGTATCTTGTTTTCTGAAAGCTGAAAACTATCATTCAATGTTAAGAAATAGGGAGTTGAGGCAGTTAATATGTGTTTTGTATCGTCATCTTTATAATAAGAACCAATGATCAGTGAATTATCATCTATTATTACACAACCTCCTGAATTTACTTTTTGTGCAAATTCTTTAATAGTCTTTTCAATTAATTCTGCTTTTGGATATAAGGCTAATAATATTTCTGACATTGCAGCTATTATCGTAGGTAAATCATAAATACTGGTTTGATAATAATAAATCTTTGGATATTTTGTAAGTTTCCTGATTTTATCTTTGATATTTAATAAGAGAGTGTTCATTTCATTAGGTGCGTTGCGCACTAATGCAGGATCAAACTTATGAAAGAAAACATAAATAGGTGGCTCGATTTCAAGCTTTTCAAATTGTATGATACAATCCCTGAGATAACTCAATGCTTCAGGAATTCTTGGTTTATTTTGCATATCTATAACATATATTGCTATTTCTGTACCATCAAAATATTTATCTGGACTTTTTAAATAAGCAATTCTATAAGAGATCTGACCTCCGAGATCCCATTCACTTATTTCTTTACCAAGAAACTCAAAAATCCGTCTTTGAGCTCCTCTAGTTGGCTTTAAAATGGCAATCTTGGAAAATTCCCTTTGAAGCGCATAGATGATAGATGTTTTTCCCGCACCATCAAGACCAGTAAACAATATCTTTGAAGCATCAGGTATATCATCTTTTAAGTAATCAATCGACACTGTTTAATATAACACCTTTTTGATTTTTATTATGTAATCATCAATTTTTTTTAATTTCAAATAAAGATTCCTACTTATAGTAATTTATCTTGATTTTAAAAATTATTTTTTAGATAATTTTTAAAATCTTTAAATTCATTGATCTCTACAGGATTTGGAAATTCTTTTTGATTTTGTATGAGCTCTAAAGATTGAGGTATTTTTGGTGTAATTCTTATTAATGAGATTATCTCCTCAGGGAATTTCGCAGGATCAGCAGTCTCTAAAGTTATTGATTTAAATTCATTATCTTCTGGATGTTTAGTTCTGAATATCTCTTTTGCAGCCCATCCAACTGCTCCATGAGGTTCGATTATCTTTTGATTTTTATTATAGAAATCTACAATTACTTTTTTTGTTAATTCGTCATTTATTGAGTAGGAGATAATTTCTCTTCTAATTCTTTCTAAATTGGGCTTTTTATGAATAAATCCTAATTCATCAATTTGTCCTCCATATAAATCGATTAATCTAGCAAGATTAGAAGGGTGACCAACATTCATTGCATTCGAGATGCATTTCTTAGAAGGTTCAACTTTTTCATAAATCCCTGTTTTTATAAATCTTGGAAACTCATCATTCTCATTAACTGCAGAGATAAATTTCCTAACAGGTAATCCCATTCTATGAGCAATCAAACCTCCCATGAGATTTCCGAAATTCCCTGATGGTACTGAGAAAATAACCTCCTCTTTTTGATGTTCTACGACACGAGAATAACTCCAGAAATAATAAAGGGTTTGAGGCATTAATCGTCCAAAGTTTATCGAATTAGCCGAAGATAAATTCAGGTGTGTTAATTCTGGATCGGCAAAGGCAGTTTTTACGAGTCTCTGACAATCATCAAATTTCCCATTAATTCCTATTGCTGATACATTCTTTCCAAGCGTAGTCATCTGTTTTCTCTGTAAATCACTAACTTCATTTTTAGGGAATAATACTACAACTTTTATTCTACTCATCTCATAAAATGCCTGCGCAACAGCGCTCCCCGTATCTCCGGATGTTGCCGTTAATATAACAGCATCTTTATTTTCAATTTGGAGGAAATATTCCATAATTTGTGCTAATGTCCGAGCTCCAAAATCCTTAAAGCTACACGTAGGACCACGGTCTAAATAACAAATATAATCATTATCATTGATTTTATTAATAGGGACTTCAAAATTTAAAGCATTTTCAAGTATATTCTTGAGATCATTTGTGGGAATTAGATTTCCTACGATTTTTGGGATTATAATATTAGCTATTTCTTCAAGTTTTAATTCTTTAAATGAATAAATCTGATCCCTGCTTAATTTGGGAATCTCATTTAACATGTATAGGCCCTTATCTAAAGCTTGACCCCTTAAAATTGCTATCTTGAAATCTACATCTGGCGTATTGTGATTAGTAGAATGGAATTTTATACTCTCATCACTCATGATAATTACTGCTTGTTTTTTAAAAAGATAAAATCATATAAAGTTTAAAGAATTTGTGAAAAAAACTTCATAAATTAGTTAATATCATTTAGGGACTCCTTTTAAAAACTGATCCATTTTCTTGCGATATTCTATAAATGATTTCCGACCCTCATCTGTAATGGTAAGCATGGTACGGGGCTTTTTTCCCACAAACTCTTTTTTCACATTTACATAACCAGTGTTTTCAAGTTTTGAGAGGTGGGAAGAAAGATTTCCATCCGTTAGCTTAGTTTGGGTCTTTAAAAACTGAAAATTTGCACTTTCTACTACAAATAGCAAGGAAATAATGAGTAAACGTGCGGGTTCGTGTATGATTTTATCTATTTCAGTATGAACTGGGATTTCTCTACTGTCCTTGCTCTCTTTCTTAGCCATTGGGCACCTACTCTTTTGGTAAGGTATACTTTTTAAGAAATCGAATAAAAACCACAAGACCCATGCATAATATAATAGCACTGATAATACCAAATGAAAAAAGAGCGTCAAAAGGCTCCTCCATGAAGAGTGCAAATATTTCTTCAAGGAAGAAGCTTAATCCTACTAAAAATGCAATTACATATAATCGATTAAATTGAAGGAAATACGCCACAAAACATAAAGGAAGTGCGAAGAATAATAATCCAATAATTAATCCGTAAAAATATTCTGGGATTAATACTTTTAACTCTGGATTCGTGCTCCCTATTAAAAATATTATTAATAAAATAATGAAATTAATAGTTAATACCCCAATAGTCTTAGCTTTTCGGGCTATACGTTTGCTACCAAATTTTACTTTCCCTATTCGAGGTTCAGAAATGTATTTTTTTCCAATTAAGAAAAAAATTAGCCCACCAAAAATCATCATATATCCTATTAAAGAACTAAACGGTTCGGGAAAAATCACATCAGCAATCATTCCAACGGTAAGACCCAGATATAATATCCCAAAATAAATGTCAAAAATTCCATCCTCAAAAGTAGTTTTCCACGCTTTTTTCTCGAGTTCTTCTAAATCAATTTTTTCTGCCATGTTTTTATCATACCTCTGTATATAATTCAAGTTTTACTCCATTTTATTTAATTTTTTCATTCCAAAATAAAGCACTGGGACAGACATCGCCGTATTCATTAGAATTAAGAAGCTCATTGTCAAAAACCTCATCATTTCAGGTGTAACAGATAAATCTAGCTCGATCAACGCAAATATCATTATAAAAAGCGGAATGTTTTGTAACATCATTGATATCATCACGTTTCCTTGCATGGTGCCTCCTTTTGTTTCAAATGAAGGCGAAAAACATTGGACTCCAATTGCTTGGCATAAAGAGATCTGAACATAGGTTAAAAACAGGAAAAAGAAAATAACTGCATCTACTATCTCTAATTCTAACTGTATCGCAAATAAGATCGTGAGTGCCATTGTCACTATTGTGTTGAATATTAGTATCATTATCATGTAGGAAAAAACAAGTCCATTTATACCTCTTGGTGATCTCTTGTAAACCCATAATAAATCCTTTGAATCAATGAAAATTAAATGTCCAAGCATTATACTAAATATCATACCGCCCATTACGATTATAATTGATAACATCACTGTAGAATCCATATAATCCTCAATATCTCTAGTTATAAACCATCCCATAAATCCAATAACCCCGATTGCATAAGCAATTCTAGCCAAATTTTCTTTCTTTCTTAAAAATCCCTTGAATTGGGTTGTTATCAAGCCACCCCACTTACGCCCTGAGATATATCTTGTGAATTTATAAAATACGTGCTCATGGTCTATTATTGAAGAGAACTTTTCAATGCCACCTTCTAAAGTAAAAAAAGCATCTGCCTTCTTATAGGAAATATATAAAACTAAGAGAGGGACACAAACTGCTAATAACAAGCTAATTTCTACCGTTAAAAAATAATCATCAAGCAAGGCAGGATCAAGTACATGCAAGATAATGTTAGAAAACCATAAAGATGGGTAAAAACTTAACCAATTTCTCAATTCAGGATTTTCCATGAGTTCCTTTAGGAAAAATTGAACCGAATACATGATGACAACCATCAAAATCGAAAGAACCATGATTAATGCCTTACCTAAATCTCTCGCTTTCTCATTCTGCGAAACTTTATGCTCGATCCAAGATGCTAGAACGCACCCTAATAAATTCGCAAAAAATACCATTCCAAAAACGCATCCATAAATCGCGAAATATTGTTCCAATGTTAATTTAATGAGGGGATTTACCAAACCTATAATAATCGGAGTAAATATTAAGACCGCAGCTGAATAGAGTGGCATCTTGCCAAGAAATTCACCTAGAAAAATATCGCTTGCCGAAGCAGGAGAGGCTAATATGGTCTCTTTAAAACCGATTTCGGTCTTTCGATATACCACGTTTAGCGGGTAAATCAAAAATATCAAGAAGAACATCATCATAAAGGATTCAATGAGTAATGCCACCATTGG
Organism: Promethearchaeota archaeon; assembly: GCA_016839905.1. The sequence goes on from JAEOTJ010000124.1 coordinate 22,484, forward strand.
TACGAAAATTTCTGAAAACTGTTCCGCTTCCGCTATTATTGGCATGAATTGATCAAAGAGCATTGGAGCTAAAATGAACGCCCAAATCAATAAAATTGCATATATGGAAGCAAAGAATAAAAGTCGATGTTTTCGTACTTTACTTGTCCTAATCCTAATTTCATTCTTAGCGATTTTTTTCCAAAGACCCCCTTTATTAATACGGGATTCAATCGAACTCAAGCTATTTTGATCCTCCTTAATACTTGAAAATTTGAGTTTTTCTTCTACTTTGGATACTGTCATTTTTATGATTCGACCTCTTTTTATTATTTTCTTTTCTTTTTTGCTTTTTTATGCTTTTGTTCCTCGGATTGTGGATTATCGTCTCTCCAGGCTAATAAATCATCGATGTGATTAGCACCCATTATTTTAAGGTATGCATCTTCCAAATCTTTTGCTCCAACAGATTCAATTATCTCTTGCGGACTGCCTTCCACTTTCAACTCACCTTTATCAATAATGCCGATCACATCACATAACTCTTCAGCAGTATCAAGAAGATGGGTGCAAATAAAGACGGTTTTATCTGCTTTTTTTGAAAGATCTGATATGAGATCTTTTACCATCCTTGCAGCAGCGGGATCCAAGTTTGATGTAGGCTCATCTAAAAAAATAATTTTTGGATCTTGGATTAATGCCGCACATAAGCAAACTTTTTGCTTCATTCCTCTGGAATAGCCTTCTAAAAGGTCATTTTCTCGACCTATTAAACCGAATATCTCCAATAATTCTTCAACACGCGTTCTAATCAACTGTTTTGGTAAGTAATATAACTCACCGATAAATTCTAAAAATTCCTTTGCAGTTAATTTTTGATATAGCCCTGGTGATTCAGGTAAAAATCCGCAAATCATTTTGACCTCTTTACTTTGGGAATTTATATCATATCCTCCAACCGAAGCCTTTCCGGATGTATTGGAAATTATCGCGTTTAATATCCTAACGGTTGTAGTCTTTCCGGCGCCATTTGGACCTAATAGCCCATATGTCTTACCGTAAGGTATCTTTAAATTAAGCTTATTAACCGCAAGAATGCTACCAAAGTGTTTAGTAAGATCTTGGGTAATAATAGCATGTGTTTCAATCATTTTTTACATCGTCTCCGAGATTTCTATCCCTTGTTTTTTCATTTTCTCTCTTCTTATTTTCTGATGTACAATTATCCCTGGTAAGATAAATATAACAAAGAAACTCCCGAATGGGATCCCTGAGGAGTCGGTTCCACTCCTGCCACTCCCTCCGATTGTTAAGGTTATTATTAATATTATGGTAGTAATCAAGATAGAAATTATAATTGTTAATAACCAAACCTTTTTCTTATCCATTTTTTTTTTCACATCCTTTTTTTTTTCCTAAATTGAACTAAGAGAGATTATACTATGTTGATTGTCTTTCCCTTGTTCAGTGGAACTTTCCAGTCCCAAGTAACATAAGGAAGAATTAATATTTAAGCTTTGCGGTACAAAGTTCTTTATGGATCCAATCTCAAAAAATGGTTGATGATACATCCAATATATTAAAAATCTTAACCAAACTTATTTAATCTAAATATTTACAATCCTTTTATATTCCATCATTACAGAATAAGATTAAAGATAATATTACCTTTAGTAGACAATCCTCAACCTTTCATAATGGGAAACCCTCAATACCCTCATCAAGTTGAATTCCAAGCGTATTCAGAACAATAGATACCATATTATAATAACCAACTGTGAAAACAACTTCAATAAGCTGTTTAGTATCATACTTCTCTTTAAGGCGCTCCCAAGTTTTATCATTGATGAAAGAATCGATATGCAATTCATCTACCGACTGAATTAATGCGGATTCAAAAGAATCCCACCCCTCTGCATCTGGTCCTTCAATTATTCGCTTAAGATCGTCATCGCTAAGACCACATAGCTTTCCAATCTTAGTATGCTGACCCCACTCATACTCAGAATGACAGAGCCAACCAATACGAAGTATGAGAATCTCCCGCTCTCGCGCTGGAATTGATGATTTTGTTAAAATTTGATTCCCAAAATAAATTAATTGTTTTAACAACTTTGGATGTCTTGCCACCGTAGTAAAGATATTAAGGAGATTTCTTCTACCAACTGTTTTTAATATTTTTAGTACTTCGTCATTCCATTCAGACTCTTCTAAAGGGAGGACTCTAGGTTCAGAAAGCCTTATTGGCTCATTTTCATCGATTTTTTTTATTAGTTTATCTTTTTCCTTTTTGTTGATAATATCATTCACCATTTTTTATGAATAGTGTTACTTCTATAAATAATTATTATATTTTTAAAAAATTTTTATAAAGCAGGGAATCGAATGATGGAAATGTTTTTCTTTTTCTATTGATTAAGGTAATAATGGAAAAAAAAGATAAAAAGGATTTGGATTCTAAAAAAGAAACTAAAAATTCGGACAATAAAGAATATGGTGTTGTATTAACAAAAGAGAAAAAATATCGGCATCGCATTTATCCACAGAAAGGCAAGGTTCCTGAAGGAGATGACTCCTATAAGGTTGTTTAAAGCCTTAATCCTAAGTTTTTAATTTATATCTGCACCGTGCTAAAACTGCGATATTTAAAAATAAAAGAAAAAAAAAGAGAAAAAGATTCGATAACAATCGTAAAAAAAGACTTTTACTAATATTATTTACTTTTTATTATTTACTTTTTATGGATTTATATGATAATTCAATAAGTTAATAACGAAAATTCCTTCTGCCGCCACCTTTATTATATGGATTATTTTGTCGAGGGGCTTTTTCGGTAACGACAACATTGCTAGCTTGTGGTCCTTTTTGACCTTCAACAACATCAAACTCAACCTTGTCATTTTCGTTTAAAGATTTATATTCATCTTTATCTCCGGCTAATGCGGAGTAATGAACAAAAACATCGTTTCCTTCTTCGGAATTTATAAATCCGTAGCCTTTTCGGCTATTAAACCATTTTACTGTTCCTTTTACCATTTTACTCAATTTAAATTTATTGAAAAAAAATTATTTAATTCTAAAAGAATTAATTAAGAAAAATATCTTAGGATAATAAAACTTAACTCTTTTTTGAGAAAAAAAAACTTAACACATTTTATTTATTCATGTAGCAATATTAGCCTCTCACTATATTCCTTAATAATATCTTCATTGTCTTGGATTAAATCTTTTATTTTTGAGAGTGCCTTTATTTTTTCATCATAATCTTGTTCTGAAATTGTTGAACTTACTTTTTGAGCTTTAATTTCTCTTTCATGCTTAATTAAATGGTTAAAAAATTTTTCGGATTCAATTAAAAACTCTGGATTCTGTATATACTCGTGAGGAAGGAATTTATGGACTAGTCTCATATTTCCTGAAAGTTTAGAAAGAACATTATTTAAAGTCTGTAGTTTAGCTAATTCCTCTTTTATATTTTCCATATTTTTTACGAATTCCCTTACTGGTGGGCTTATACGTGTCTCTTGGCTCTTTAATCCACTTGAAATTGGCATATCAATTATATAATCTTTTTGTTTTCCTGAAATCTTTATAAGCTCATTTATCAAGATATTAATGCGTGTTTCCGCTTCCGAGACATTTTTTAAAATAGGAACACCTATGGCATTGAGTAAGGGGATCTCACTTAGTGTGCAACCACGTTCCCACCTCCATTCAAAATTATTGAAGAATGTGGATAAATTCATTAATCGTTTCTCTTCTAATTCCTTAGAGAATGACTCTTCACGAGCTTTCTTCTCAAGATAATCTCTTATTGTTTCCATTGCTGAACTGAATTTTATAGTCATTTCTTGTTCTTTAAAACGATGAAATTCCATATCTATATTTACTTCTCGGCCATTAATTTTTTGTTTCGCATTTGCTGAAGCCCATTTAAGAAGAGTAACATCTATTCCTATCTTTTTTATAGAATCTTCTTGGAATGTAAAGACATCTTCACCAAGTTTTGCCTTTCCAAGTCGTGGTAAGATATCGTTATTTATTTTATTGATAAAGTCTTTTTTAAGGTGAGTTTTAATATTACTAATGATTGTAATGACTTCTTCTTTATCTTTACGCTCTGCCGCATTTTTCAGTGCTCGATTATATATTGTTGTTTGATCACCATAAGATAGGGATTCTAATATCTTTCCAATTTCATCAACAATTGATTTAGATAAAGGGTCTTCATGATG
>JAEOTJ010000125.1 GCA_016839905.1 Promethearchaeota archaeon
ATGAATTTTGCACAAATCAATAATTCCCCACCCTTTCTTACTTTTTAAGACTCATCCCCTTATCTATATTTAGATGAATGATAACCAAATTCATCCATACCGTAGGGACTACGGGAATTCACGCTTGTGGAGATCGTGTAAGACGCCCCTTAAGGGGGTGCTGTAGTCGTAGAAGCAAGAATCCAGCTCCTTTATTTAGGTGCTGGTAGTTCAAAGTAAATATGCTATTTAAAAGATCAAATCTTTTATATATAATCTGAATTTTATTGATAATACGTTATAAAAACATTTGGTTTTTTTTTTACCAAATCAATGTTTTTTATTAAAGAATATTATTTATTTTTACAAACATACTTGTTGAAAAGTTCTATTTAATTCGAACCAATTAATTTAATTTAAACGGATTTTTTTATATTTTAAACCTCATAAAAATTTCATTTCACTTTAATTATTTTTATTTTAATAGAAAATCATGGTTAGAATTGGAGCATCCTTTAGAAATTTTCGGGATAGAATGCGTTCATCGGTGAATGTAAGGGCTCAAAATGTACTTTTCTTCACGACACTCTTCTTAGTTTTTGTTTTAGCAATAAGTATACGTTTAACTCCTGTCCTAAGAGAATTAATATTAATTAAAGCTTTTGATCCTTGGATTCAGTATTATAGTGCTCAATATTTGTCAGAACATTCACTTTATGAATATTTTCATTGGAAGGATTATAAAAGCTGGTATCCTTCTGGAGTGAGCAGGGCAAGCTTGCGTCCTGGATTACCCTTCACTGTTGTTGTTATACGCTCCATTATGAATATGGTTGGCATTCCAATTTCAATTTATGAAGTTTGCTTTTATTTCCCCGCATTTATGGGAGGATTTACTGTTTTAGCAGCGTACTTATTAGGAAAAGAAATCTTAAATAGACAAATGGGATTATTTGCTGCTTTTTTCTTAGCTTTCAATACAGGACATATGCAAAGGACAATGGCTGGATTCTTTGATAATGAGACCATTGGTGTTTTTGCTACATTAATGACCTTGTTCTTTTTCTTAAAAGCAGTCCGAACAGGGAAATTAACACATGCCGTAATGGGCGGCGTCTTTTTAGGATATTTATCCTTAAGTTGGGGTGGTTATCAATATGTATATTTACTTCTCCCAATAGTAATCGGCGTAATGATTTTAATGAAAAAATATAATGAAAATATGTTAATAGCTTACGCAGGCGTTCAAGGAACTGGATTGCTTATCTTTTCATTATTTTATGGATTTAATCCTGCCCAATTATTTTCAAGTTTAGAAATCGGAGGAATTTTTCTTTTTATTATATTATTAATAATCTTTCATTTAATCTATACGAAAAAGACCACATATCCAAAATTATATGATACTCTAATAAAATTGATAATATGGGCATTAATCCCTGCGGTATTAATAGTAGCAATAATTATTTGGATTGCTCCTGATCTTATACCTTTTGGTTTTGGTAAAAGAATGCAAAGCATACTTAGCCCTTTAATGCGAGATGAATTACATATAGTTGCTTCAGTTGCAGAGCACATGCCAAGCGCATGGAGTATTTTTTATTATAACACATTAATACCCTTAATTTTATTACCTTTAGGTGTTTTTTTTTGTTTTAAAAGATTAAATACCGCAGATGTACTTTTAATTGGATTTTTATTAACTTTATTTTATTTTACGGGGAGCATGATTCGTATTATATTATTATTCGCTCCCGCAGCGGCTCTTATGGGGGCTTATGGTTTAGTAAACGTTCTAAAACTTTATGGTAGTTTTGCTGGTGAACAAAAAACAGGAATAAGTAGAAAAAGAAAACGCCAATTAGAAAGAACGGTTAGCAATTCTGAAGTATTTGTTGTTTATTTTTTAGTTGGATTTATATGTATCGCCCAAGTTATTCATGCGGTGGATATATCTGTTAACCAATTATCACGTACTCAAATGGTTATAGATTTAGGTCCTTATCAACTTCATGACTGGGAAGAAGCTTTAACTTGGATGAGAAATAACTTGGATGGTACTGATGTGGTTGTGAGCTGGTGGGATTATGGATATTGGTTAACTCCCATAGGAAATGTAACCACTGTAAATGATAATGGTACATTTGACATAAAAAGAATAGGTTTAACGGGAATGGCATTCATGCAAACAAACGAGATATATAGTGCAAAAACACTCCGTCGTTTATATGCCGATTATATTTTAGTATATTTCGGAGGTTTAGTTAGTGGTTTTGGAGGTGATGAAGGTAAATGGCCATGGATGGTTCGAATTTGTAATGATAATTACGAAGTTTATAAGAAAGACGGAATGGAAGAAGATAATTGGGAAGAAGATAGTGTATTTGATGAATCAAAATATCATAACACGACAAGTGGCTTAAGAGAAGCAAATTGGTTTAAAAGTCAAATATGTAGATTAATGTTCCATGAAGAGCCAACATCTCTGCAAAAAGCTCAATATAGGAGTTATGTACAACAAAATTTTGCACGAAAAATCTCAGGTGATGGAACGACAACAGGAGCACAACCAATAGAAGATGATAATGGAAATACTTGGAAATCACATTTAGAACTTGATGAAGAGGGAGATGTCAATTATAATTTTAAAGTATTCAAGAAAAAATATTTCTCTAGGAACGGAATGGTTAAACTTTATAGTGTAGATTATACAGCTTTAGACTCAAGTTTCTCAATTGAAAATGCTCAAGTATTAGATAATGGAGATCAAGATTATGCAGTATTTGATTTGAAAAACACGGGATTAAAGAATTTAAATATAACTAATGTTAAAATCAATAATGAAGAGTATGATTTTGATATGGGGAAGGGAGTTACTGATAATATATTAAAAGAAAATGAAGAAAATGTTGTGTGGATCAGTATAAAATCTAAAGGAAATGATTTTGAAGTTAATGATGTAGTAAATATATCAGTTACAGCAGAAGCAGATGCATTAGATGATACAAAATATGCATTTTCCAATTCAACAGATAGCTTTTTTGTAAGTAAAGCAGATGTAGAAGCAATTAAAATTAATCGAGAGAACAGTCGAGTCATACAAAAAAGTGAAGACCAAGCTGAATTTTATCTTGAGGTTGAAAATATAGGCAATTCCGTCTCTAAATTAAATCATTTTTATATTGATAATACGGAAAGTATTTATAATATAACGGAATATATAAGTGGTTCTCCAATAATGGAGCCAGGAGATAAGGCATCTATCTATATTGATAATGTTACAGAAGATTTCTATAGACCTGGATGGGTTTTGGGCCATGTTATTGGAGTAGGAACTTTCAATAATATAACAGATGAGACATTAATGGCTTCTAATAAACAAAATTATAAGTTATCCATTGCTGATCAACAGAGAATACTTTCTCCAGAGATCTCAGCAGTAAATGATTTTTCAATCTTAAATAATAATCGTACTATAAATCACATTCCCGTTGATTTAAGTAAAAACTACGCATATGTTTATGAAAATAACGGCAGCAATTTCGTGAGATTTAACGTAAAGAATACAGGAGGAATCATTTTTGGGTTACAAGTTACTTATTTGGCAAAAATAACGTCAGTGGAGGATAATAATTTTTATTCGCTTTCTGGAGATTATCTTGTTGATTATACTCCAATAAATGATACTTATAATTTAGATTCTAATGAGGAGGTTATTATTGAAGTGGAGGATTCAAGTTTAGATTTAGAGATTAATGATGAAATAGTTATTGGAATATCTGCTGAGGGATATGATGGAAATCCTTGTGCAAGAGATTTAGGCGTGATTCATACGATTCGAAATGCCCCTGATTTTCAAATTCTCAAAACCGTTAAAGACTTGAACAGTTCATTTATATTAGCAAATGAAACCGGATATTTAACCATTAAAAATACAGGTAATGAAAATATTACACTCGATAAAATAACCATAAATCAGACAGATGTTTTCAATATTAATTATCTTCATGGAAGTGAAACATTAGACATTCAAGAATGCGCAATAATTTCTTTTGATATAAATGATACGTTATTAGCGATAAATGAAACAAATGATGTATTTGTTGATGTAAATACTACATCAGGCCTTAGTGTAAATGATACTTTTAAGGCAATCACGCAGGTTTTTGATCACGATATCAATTTTGATATTAGTATAGATGATGACACTGTAGCATCTCTTATTGGTAATTTGACTATTGTAGTTGATAATGTAGGAAATCAAGATGTAACAACTGATTTAATTTATATTAATAATACTATTATTCCTCTAGTTAATTTTAGTTCAATCAG
>JAEOTJ010000126.1 GCA_016839905.1 Promethearchaeota archaeon
ATTTCATAAATTAATCCTAATAAAAATGTGAATATTGATAGTTACATATTTTAATAATGATTTAACTTATTAAACTTTTAAAATCGTTTTTTAGAAATCTATTACAAATCTTAATAAACTAATAAATCTCTTCAGTCTCAAACTCTTTACTTCCCATGATGTAATCTGTAATATCAAGCATATAAAATATCTTTTTTATCTAGATAATAAGTTTTTTAGTATATATAATCACTCTCTCTTTTAGTAGATGAGCTCTAATTTATTTAATTTTTTTAAAAATAGTTAAGTTAATATCTAAGTATTACCATAATTATTCTCATGATAAATCAAACTAAAGAAATTTAATAGTTTCACTCTAATTTTATGAAAGCATAACTCAAAAGCCAAGATTATTAATTGCCATGAGTGATGTGAAAAAGACTTTTAATAGTATGGCAGCTGAATACGATAATATATCTGATCTATGGTATTCGTGGCTTTTTTCTCGACTTCATTATTTAATTGCCTCGAAAGTTTTGAATAAAAATTATCCTGAAAAAATCCTTGATATTGGATGTGGAACGGGATTTCAATCATTTCTTTATGCTTCTGCGGGTTGCGAAGTTTATGGGATAGATATTGCTGAAGAATTAATTGAAGTTGCAAAATATAAGATTTCAAATTTTAATCCTCAGAAAATAGAGCTTTTTCCACCATATTATAATTATGTCATACGATACAATAAGATATTAAATAATTTTTTCAAAAATAATGGGCGGTTCAATAATTATATTCCCCCCAAATTTTATGTTGGGGATGCTATGAATATTCAATATAATGACGAAGATTTTGACCATATTAATTGTTGTGGAAGTACTTTAAGTTTTATCCCAAATTATAAAAAGGCAATCTTAGAAATGGCAAGAGTTCTAAAGAAAAATGGATCTTTTATTGTTGAAGTGGAAAATAGATGGAACCTTAATTTACTTTGGTATTTACTTGATCCTTTATTTCGAAATAGATATGGGCTAAATAATAATTTAAAAGATGGACTAAGAATATTAACCAAAAAATTTACCCAAAATATGTGGACTAATTTTCAGTTTGGTGAAAAAGAAAATCCAGTCAATATGAAACTTAACTTATTTTCTTCTTATTCTCTTAAACGTGATTTACTCAGTTTTAGTTTAAAAGTAGATAAAAAGTGGACAATCCATTCTATTACAAATATAATTCCTTGTTCTTTACTAGACTGTCTAAAACCTAGCAGAAAACTAATTTCAAGATTTAATTTTTTAGCAAAATTAGAAGAAAAATTATTTTTTAGAATGCCAGGTTCAAGTCTAGTAATGTATGGTCATAAAATTTAATATATTTTTTATAGTCTCTTTTTATAATTATTGTATTTTTAATCGTTGCAATAGACCTGTGACTAAAATTGGCAATGCTATTGTAGCATCACACCACACACTTACATAATCCGAATCTAAAGCATATTTACCCCATGATTTAGATTCTGAAGTAGTACACCCGGATAACCCCCCATCATATTCCGTCGCTGTATGAACTCGAACAGAATATTTATACCCACATTCTAATCCCGAATCTCTCAATCTTTCAAGATCATCTAAATATGGAAAGATTTGCTGTGCCCAATTTCTCGGTACGCCTCCACCAACAATAAATATCCCTGCTTTCTGGCGAGTTTTTATAAGGTTTGCGAATTTTTTTACTTCCTCAATGATGTCAAAATTAATTTTATAACCTTCATTAATAGTGAATTTAATGAGATCTAATGCTAATTCCGAATCACTAAAAGCTGGTACAAAAATTGGAATACTATTTTGAGCAGCAAGAGAGAGAATAGATTTCTTCTCTATTTTATTTCCAATTTGTCTTAAAAAATCAGAAGGAGCACCTTCTATTTTCTTATCCTTATAAATTTCATTTAGTATCTCCAAGAGCTTTTTCTCAGTTGTTATATAATTATCCTCTGGTAAGAATATATTATAAATGCGATTAATCTTCAGTTTATAAAGCACATTATCATCAACATTAGCGCTTCCAATGTAATGTCCAATATTAACAATAGCGTCAACTAAATCATGAGCAATATTTGCACCTGTCGTAATCAATACATCAATAAGGTTATGTTCGATTAGAGAACAAATTAATCCCCCCATACCTGCGGGAACCATTGCTCCAGAAAGGGCAAATACAGTTAAACATTCATCTTCAGTAACCATTTTTTCAAGGACATCAAGCGCTTTTCCTAAATTACCTCCTTGAAATCCACAATATCTTAAATTTTCCAAAAGATTTTCGATAGTTCGGACATTATTTGCATTGAAAGGAATAACTTTTTTCAATAAAAAATCATCTTTAGTATGGTGTTTCATAGATTAGGAAAATGTTTAAATAATTAAAACATTATTTATTATTATTATAACAGATATAGTTAATTCATCCGAAATATGTCATTAGTTCCAAAAGCAGTATGTTTTGTAAGAGGAAGGGGCTTTCATAAATCAAAATTAGGTTCATTTGAACAAGCTTTAAGGGACGCTGGCATCGCTAAATATAACATAGTGAAAGTAAGTTCTATATTACCTCCCTATTGTATTGAAATTCCAAAAAAAGATGGATTACCCCAACTCCGTGCGGGTCAAGTTTTATATACCGTATTAAGCCGTGCAAGCAGTAATGAGTTCAATCGATTAATATGTGCTTCAATTGGCATAGCAAAACCGGCTGATTCTCGAACTTATGGCTACTTAAGTGAGCATCATGCATTTGGTGTAAAGCCAGAAAAGGCAGGAGAGTTCGCAGAAGATTTGGCTGCTGAAATGTTAGCGACGACATTAGGTGTTCCTTTTGATTCTGAGGCAGATTATGATAAAAAACAAGAAATTTTTAGAATGAACGGGAAAATAATTGAGACAAAAAATATTACAGAATCCGCAACAGTTAAAGAAGATAATGAATGGGCAACTGTACTAGTGGCGGCTGTCTTCATACTTTAAATTATGTTCTGCTATTATCATCTAAATTGAATTTTCAAACCAAATTTTTTCAATTTTCAAATTAGGATTAAATAATTTAATTTTGTATAAATTAATTCTTCAAATGATGGAAAATATAGATTTTCATAAACATTGTGTGCGGTGTGGAATATGGTGCTGCAGAGGAGAGAATCCCTATGTAACACCCAAGGAGCTAAAAGAACTAAATATTGATAAAATAGGAAGAAATCCAGATAATAGCTGTATATTTTTAAGTGAAAATAAATGTATGGTTTACTTAAAAAAACCCTTTGAATGTAGAATATATCCTTTTGACATCCTTAAAATTGAAGAAGAATATACGTGGATTTTATGGGATGCTTGTCCAGTCACCGAAGTTGCCAATCTTGAAGAGAATTTTGATAATTTTGAAAGAAAACTCTTAAATAACTATTCCAAAGAATTTATTCAAGATTATGTGAGATATCATGAAAAAAATCTAAATAAGAAATATGGTAATATCAAATTTAAAATAATTAAAGAAGTAAATTTTTAGAATTTGAACTAATTTTTATTACTGTTCTCTTGATTATTATTATAATTAACGTGTTCTCTTACCTTGGATAAATCTAACTAGACGTCGCTTAGCACGAAAATCATCAAGTTGCTTTGGTGGATGTTTCATGAAGAAAGAACTTGCTGAATGAAGGACTCCTCCCACTTGGCGATCTTTAGCGATTTTGGAGATTCTTATACAATCCACAATAATGCCCGCTGAATTATTTCCATCTTCAACAAACATTGTAATATCAACTCTAACAGGAGCTCCTCCAAATATACGTCCCTCGAGTCTCATATAAGCTTCTTTTTGATTTTTCAAGAAAGGTATATAATCAACAGCAGATATTTGACATTCAACAGTATCTTTATTTTGAAGCTTCGCTACAACCGATTCAGTTTTAGAATGACGTTTTCCCTCCTCATAATAAAGCAGACCATCGGGTTTCGGTGTTAATAGATTACAAAAATTTGAACACCCGCCCCAATCTAGCTGTACTGTTCTATCTAATATTGCTCCGCGCATTGGAAAAAGATTAGCTAATGAACGATGAATAATAGTCGCTCCAATTTGGGATTTTACATCATCTCCAATTAATGAAAGTCTTAATCCTTCAGCTTTTTGTACTATTTCATGATCTTTTGCTACATAGGAAGGCATACCACACACTACACACGCACCCGCATCAAGGGCTGCTAAAGTATAGAATTTAACAGCCTTATGGGCGCCAGTTGGGAGAAGTATTACAACAACATCAACATTTCGCTCCTTTAATTCTTTGATAATATCTGCTTCTTTTTGGTTATCATCTATTGGTACAATATTTTTAATATTGCTATCCAAACCATCTATTATTGGTCCTTTAATAACGGGAGCATTTAAGAAATCAGGTCGATAAAGTTCCATATTACAGTTAGGCTCGGCAAATATAGCTTCGCTTAAGTCTTTTCCTACTTTGTATGCATTAACTTCTATTCCTAATACAAAATTTATATCACTGATGCTGTATTGAGTGATTTCGGGTAAAACCCCAATTATTTTGTTTAGATTTCGTTTATAGTTTTCTACTCCTTGCACAAGGGCGGATGCGACATCACCTATGCCAATCAAAGCTGTATTAATTTTACTAGCCATGATATTAGGTATAATTAAATTATTATTTTTAAATCATTCTAATTGACAGTAGAGGCTTTAGGCTTAAATAAATATATTTGATTTGGAAGGATTTTCTTTTGTTTTCATTATTTTATTTATAGCTTTATAAAAATCTCCTTCCGTAATTATGTCAACGTCTTTTCTAATGGCAAACATTCCCGCTTCGGTGCAAATCGCTTTTATATCTGCTCCAGTAGCTTTATTAGTCATTTTAACTATTTTTTTGATGTCTATTCTATTATCCAAGTTTAATTTTCTCATATGGATTTTAAAAATTAATTCTCTTGATTTTTCGTCAGGCATAGGAAATTCTATTATTCTATCAAATCGTCCAGGTCTTATTAGTGCAGGGTCTAAAATGTCTATTCTATTTGTTGCCCCAATGAATTTTATGTCGCCTCTTTTATCAAACCCATCTAATTCGCTTAATAATTGCATTAATGTTCTTTGAACTTCTCTACCTCCTGATGTGTCATCTGCCATTCTTTCCGCTCCTATTGCGTCTAATTCATCTATGAATAATATTGAAGGTGCTTTCTCTCTTGCTAAATAAAAAATCTCTCTAACATATCGGGCACCCTCTCCGATAAACTTTTGAACTAGTTCAGATCCTATAATTTTAATAAAGGTTGCTTCAGTTTCATGAGCTATCGCTTTTGCTAATAATGTTTTACCCGTTCCAGGAGGTCCATAAAACAATGCTCCTTTAGGAGGCTCAATACCTACTTTTTTAAATAATTCTGGTTTTAATAATGGTAATTCTATGATTTCTCTAACTTCTTGAATTTGGTCTTTTAAGCCTCCAATGTCGTTATATGTTATATCTGGAATAGAATCAATAACTTCCATTCCTTTAACAAATGGATCTATTTCTGAAGGTAATATTTCTATAATAGAAAAAGTTCTTTGATTTAAAGCAACTTTCATCCCTGGAGTTAACTTTTTTTCACTAACACGATAACTACATGAGAGTACAAAATCTGGACCAGTAGAACTTTTCACGATAACTCTATTATTATTATCTTCTAATATGTCTATTATCATTCCTGCGATTAAAGGAGGTTCTCTTAATATATCAACCTCATCTCTTAAATTATTTACCTTTTTTTCTAATCTCATTTTTTCTTCATAGGTTATTTGTCTTTCAGTTTCGAGATCTCGAAGTCTTTTCTCAAGATATTTAATGTACATCATCAAATAAGCATTATCTTCAATGTTTTTTCGCGATTTCCTATTATTAGAAATAGATTGCATACTCTATTATGTGTATATTTTCCTCTAAATCTTTAATTCTATAAAGTTAATTCATCTATTTATATTTTTCTTAAGAAATTTCAGGAGAAAGCTCTTCATTATTTGAGAGTTTAATATACTCTTATTTTATTAAGAGATAGAATAATAGGATATTTAAATAAATTAATCTATTAAAACTGAAATGCTAAAAATATGTTCTATTATGTATTGTTATAGTAATATTATAAAAGATGAAATATAGAATATATCTATTCAAATGGAGCAAATCTATGATTTCTCAATTTTAAATAGTAACTTTTAAATATAAGATTTAACTTAATAGATATCTGATAAATATTAATAATTTCAACCTATTTTAAGAAAACTAAAAATGGAGGTCTTTAAATTGAAACCCATTATTCAAAATGGACCAAAGAAAAATAATAAAGATATAGATTGGGATGAAGATGATGATGATGAGGATTTTGAAGATATCGAATACGATGATGACGATGAGGGCTGGGATGAAGATGATAAAGAAGATGATGAAGAAGATTGGCGGCTTTGAATCAATCTCCCTCTAATTAAGGAAAAACGAAAAAAAAAAGTACCTTAATTTTTTTTTTTAATATTTAAAAGATTTTTACTTAAACAGATAAAATGTTAGTAAATATAAAAAAAATAAGGTGATCGGAAATTGAGATGCAAAATTTTTACTGGAAAAAATGTAAAACAATTAGAAGAGAAAGTTAATAACTGGTTTGAGCAA
>JAEOTJ010000127.1 GCA_016839905.1 Promethearchaeota archaeon
ATCTTGTATTCAGCTTTATCTCCTCCTGCCTTTTTTGGAATCTTCACGTTTTTTTCTAAAATCTTTGCATCAACAAAATCTTCTAACCACTTGTATAACGTCTTTTCTTTAATATTATTAAATTTCTGTCGTATTATACTCGACGTAATGAAATTGACTGAACTTAAAAATAATAACAATGATACTACATCAACAGAAGAAAACAAAGTCTCAATCTTCATTTACTTGAGTATAAATTTTTAATACTAATTAGTCGTTATGATTGTATAAATTAGGCAATACATTTATAAGGATTAGTCGATAACTTTATAGTGGCTAGCTGATAAGAATATATCAACATTCCTAATCTTTAAACAGCCTCCAAAATTCTAAAAAATAACGAGAAAATTAATTGAAATATGAATGAGTAAATATTTAATAAAACTTTTTAATTAAAGTTTGGAAAAATAACTAAATGGATAAATTTAAAAATGTAAAATTTATAAAATATATGGATTAAGGGGATTTTATGAATAAAAAGCCATCAAAAAATAAAATAAAAGATGAAAAACATTGTTTTACATGTTGTTTTGCAATTACGGGAGAAGTTAAGATTCGGGCAATTACCGAGGCAGAAGCAAGAAAAAATTTTTGGAATTGGTATGATAAGCACCTGCCTCAAATATCATCTATAGAAAATGAGCTATTGAAGGCATTACAATGGAAGGGCGATAAAAATACGATTTTATTTGAAATATTCAATGAATCCGATTAATGACATGTAATTAGATTACAATTTTTTTCTTTTTTTATTACTTGTAGCAGGAGGGGACTTTTCTTTAAAAAAGAAGATTTTAAATAAATTTACTTTAATAAAAACGGGATATAATTTAGGGTTTAAAATGTCAGGAGAGGAAAAAAATATTATTTGATAATGAACTGGAGCTAGATTTTAAAATCGTTAATATCGTTGCCACAGCAAAGATGGAAACTACAGGGCAGATAGATCTCTTCAAAATCTCCCGCAAATACATGGAAGTAGAGTACGATCCTGAAAGATTTCCAGGTCTTATTATGAGAATTAATAACCCTAGATCTACATTTCTTATCTTTTCGTCAGGAAAAATGGTTATTACAGGACTTAAAAATGCGGATGAGGCTAATCCTGGAGTAAAAAAAGTTATCAACTATCTTAAAAAAGCAGGAATTAATGTATCTAACCAAGAAATCAAGATTCAAAACATTGTCGCAAGTGGAGATTTACACGCATTTATTAATTTGGATCTGGCTGTAGTTAAAATGGAAAATGCAATGTATGACCCAGAGGGCTTTCAAGGCTTGATATACCGAATGAAAGATCCTAAAACTGTTTTTCTGATATTTTCTACGGGAAAAGTTATTTGTACGGGAGCAAATAATGAAGAGAGCGTAAGAGAAGCAATTATAAAATTAAATAAGAAATTGCGGAAATTAGATGTTCTTGAAAAAGAAAATTAATTCTGAAGATAAAGCCAAAACGTTATATTAATTGAAATTATTAATTCATTCATAAGAAAGGATGAATACATTACTCGTTAAATCGAATTTTTCTATGCTTAAGTCTTCATTAGTTGGATTTTTATTTAATGGCATTTTGAGCACGATGTTAAAATCCTTCAAGTACAAGTTATCGTGGAATTTTTCATTTTCTTTATCAAAATCAATGAATTTCTTTATCCAAGAAGCTTGATTATTCAATACTTCTGACATTTTCAATTCAACCCTATCGAATTATAATTACTACCATAATAAAAAAATGTATATTTAAGCATTTCAATACTTATCCAAGTATTATTTAAATTAACTAAAGAAAGGAATAGAAAAATCCAGATAAAAAAAAATGGTCATTACACATTTGGATAACAGGTATTACCCGATACTCATTTAAGTTAATGATTTAAAAAGAATTTAATCCTTTCTTTAAAATCATCAATATCACATAGTTTTGGTAAAAAATAATTAAACCCCACGTCTAAAAACCTTTTCTCATGAGTACATTTATCTAATGCAGTATGTGCAATTATTGGAACTTCTTTAAATCTCTCTATCTTGCGGAGTTCCCTACATATATCAATACCATTCATTCCGGGAAGTTGTATATCCAAAATGATGAGGTCAAAATCTTCTTTTTTAATTGCTTCCAAACCTCTTGATCCATCCATTTCTGAAACTACTTTAAAGTCCCCCATACCTTTTAAACGGTATTCTAATATTTTCAATATCGAAGGGTCATCATCTATGATAAAGATCTTTTTTACCATTAAATCTCCTCGAAAACTCCAATCCTTCCGTAATAAAGATAAAGAAATAGTAAGAAAACTTAATATAAAAAGCTTAAGATTTACATTATTTAATTAAAAGATACCTGAATTGAGTAAGGTTCATAAAGATTTAGAAAAAATAAATGTATGGGAACATTAATCCATGGTTTAAAATGAAGGAAAAAAATCAAGATTTAAAAGAATTTTCGTGTGCTTTTGCCGTTTCGGGCGAAATCGTAATTAAGGCTAAGGATGAGAATAATGCAAGAGAAAAGTTCTTTACCTGGTATGAAAAAAATGTCAGAGAAATTGAAAAACTCAATAATGAGTTCTTGAATAAATTCGATTGGTTAAAAGGAGATCATAGTAGCTCTGATATTTTATTTGATATCTTTGAATTATAATAAATTCTAATTGGATAATCTCTACTCTATTATGGTTCATAGGTGTAGCTTTTTCCTTTCTCAAATAGTTTCCTAGCAGAAGGAGAACTCCTTAATCATCTAATCGATACTAAGGGAAAATGATGTATC
>JAEOTJ010000128.1 GCA_016839905.1 Promethearchaeota archaeon
GCTTAGATAACTATCATTTAATTGATGGAACTGGAGATGGTTTTAAGGATGTTTTGGCTTTAACATTTCCAGAGACATCAAAAATTAAAGAAAAGTCAATTTTTGAAGTTAATTATGAATATCAATTTGATAGTAAGAGTCCAATCAAGAAAAAAATAATAAATTCGATCAGGTTGATTATTACATTAGCTTTTTTAGCTAATATTATTTTATCATTTATGAGATTTGGGGATATTTCAAGTATATTTAATTTTTGATGTAAAATAAGTAAAATATGAAATGTAGTTATTGCGAAAATAATAGTATATATCACAGAAAACATTCTGGTGAAAATTTATGCAGTAATTGTTTTAATAAATCTATTGAGCACCAAATCTATAAAACGATTTCTAAATTTAAAATGTTGAAACCACAAGATAAAATAATCCTAGGTTTATCTGGTGGGAAGGATTCGATGGTACTTTTATGCAATTTAATTACGATACAAAAAAAAATTCCTAATTCTCCTTCGATTATTGCATTAACAATTAATGAAGGTATTTCAGAATATAGAGAGAAGTGTATAATAAAATCTAAAGAATATTGTAAAATAAATAAGGTTGAGCATAAAATTATTTCATTTAAAGAGAAATTGGGAAAAAGTATGGAAGAAATTTTGGAAATTTATAAAAATAATTATGGAGAAATTTATCCGTGTAATATATGTGCAACAATTAGACGCCGATTGCTTAATGACGAAGGAAAGAAATTAGGTGGAACCGTTTTGGTTCTAGGACATAACTTGGATGATGTTTCTCAAACATTCTTAATGAATTTTTTAAGAAAAGATTTTAACAAAATTTCGAGAATGAATCCATTTCTTGAAGAAAATAATATAATATACATGAAAAAGGAAAAACCTTTAATGAAAATTCCCGAAAAGGAAATTCTTCTGTATGCGCAAAACAAAGGATTAAATTTTGTTAATGTTCCTTGCCCTTATAAAATAAAATATCCGATTTTACGTAAAAGAGTGCAATCGTTTCTAAATAATTGTGAAGAATATAGTCCTGAAATAAAATTCAACCTCTTCAAAGGTTTTATAGAATTATCTGATATTTTATGGGGATATAATCAACAATTAAAGGACAAAGAATCGGATTTTAATACTTGTAAAATATGTAATCAACCTTGTGGAAAAAATAGAGAAATTTGCCTTTTTTGTGAGATAAAGGAGAATATTGCTCCTTATTGAAATAAATATTTACTTAATTTTTTTAACTGTTCATAGCCCTTAATTTCATTATCAAATAAAGGGATTTCTATTAAATTAAAATCTTCCTCATAAATATATCTAATCTCTTTTAGGTTTTTCATTTGCATATTACGTCGAGATTGGCAGAATTTACAATCAACAGATTCTGGAAATAATTGGTTAATAATTATATTGGATACAGGGATTTCATATTGATAAAGACCCCTTAATAATCGCTCGGTTTCATAAAGAGCCATAGCTTCCGAGATCATGACGACTATAAATGATGTTTTTGACGGATCCTTTAATTCATCCTTAGCATTTACTATTGAATTTTTTAATTTTTTAAACATTTCAAATGGATCTTCCTCCTTCACTTCAGTTTTTGAGAACATTTTTTTAAACATACCAAATACTTTCCCTAATTTTAAACGAAGAGATATTAATTTTCCAATCCAGCCAGATAAAAGATCTGGTAACGAAAGAAGACGTAAAGTATGCCCTGTTGGAGCTGTATCAAAAACTACCAAATCAAAATCTGATTCCGTCTCAATAAATTCCAAAACTTTTCCAAAAGCCATTGCCTCATCTATTCCTGGAGGATTCATGCTCGCAAAACTCCCAATATCTTCCATAAAAGGCAAAGAATCTCCAAAAGGCATAGAATCAAGTGGATTTACATTCATAGCTGATTGATATTCTTCCAGATTGATTTTTGGATTAATTTCTAAAGCAAATAAATTGATAACATTTTCCACTTGAGTGGTTTCTCCTTGTGGTAATTTTTGATCTAAAGAATCACCTAAAGAATGTGCTGGATCAGTACTAATTATTAATGTTTTTCTACCATGTTCTGCAGCCCAGATAGCTGAAGCAGATGCTAGTGTGGTTTTACCAACGCCACCTTTACCTCCGATAAAGAGGAGTTTGGCAGATTTCAGAAGAGATTTTAGATCTTTATTCAATATAAAAACACCAATTAAAAATATAATTCCAAAGATGGATCAATAAATAAATTCCACCTATGCCATATTTCTTAGTTTTAAGTATTTAAAGAGTACATTTTTATTTATTATTTGGTTTTTCCTCTCAAATTACTCAAAATCTGATTGTAAAATGATAAATATAATCTTCAAGTTAAGCAATAAAATCATAACAAAATTTAATTATTTTATAAAAATAGAATAATTATATTAGAAAAAAATAGATATAAAAAACTCTTGTCAAAAGTTGAAATCTTATGCCAACTTCAAAAGAATTCATTGAAATGGATTTAAAATACGGTGCTCATAATTATCATCCCATCTCTGTAGTTATATCAAAAGCAGAAGGGTGTTGGGTATATGATCCAGAAGGAAAAAAATATCTTGACTGTTTATCAGCATATTCAAGTCAAAATACTGGACATTGTCATCCTGAAATAATAAAAGCATTGAAAGACCAAGCTGATAAAGTAACTCTAACTTCTCGAGCATTCCATAATGACATGATGGGAC
>JAEOTJ010000018.1 GCA_016839905.1 Promethearchaeota archaeon
CAGCAATAATGATCTCTGGAGCGATTTTTTTATTCTCTTGAGGTGGTGAGCATAATACAATTTCTTTAACCCCTGCTACATATGCTGGAGTAGCAGTCATTAAAACAGTGCTTGGATAAATAGCTTTTCCACCAGGAATATATAATCCAACAGAGGATAGTGGACGATAAACTTGTCCCGCTTTTACTCCCTTTTCTATTTCAATTGTCCAATTATCACGTTTTTGGGCTCGATGGAATATAATTAAATTTTTTTTAGCATATCTTAAAGCTTCTAATAAATTTTTATCAATATTATTATAAGCCTCTTTTATCTCATCTTGAGTTACTGGAATTTCGGAGGGTTTTAACTCAACATTATCAAACTTTTTAGAAAATTCTATTATGGCATTATCTCCATTGATCTTAATTTCATTGATTATCTCAAGCACACCATCTTTTATTTCATCTAGCTGAGTAGATGATCTAGGAATAAAATTAGAGATATTTTCCACTGTGATTTGATCTGAATCAATTATCTTTATTAAATTCAAGTAAATCATCTAAACCTTATTTTATCTCTTCCAAGGGAAGAATTTGGTGATTTAAACTAAAGATTTTTGGAGAAATTAAAAAATACCTGATTTTATAATTTTAATTTATTTAAATGATCAATAAAATCAACTAAAACTTTATTTCTGGTTAAATCCTTTTGACTCTTAGGGTAACCCTCTGAAAAAAAAGCCTCGTCTCGCTTAAGAAGTTCCCCCTTATTCAATTTTCTAATTAAAAACTGATGTACTATATTTCCTCTTCTAGTTAGATGTATTGAAAAAGATTTATCCTGAATCGTATCTCCGCTATGCTTTTTATAAAATCCTAATATTGCTAAATTCTCTTCTTCCCTGTCTAATAACTTTCCAAATTGAATTACATATCTACGTTCTTTTGGAACATCTTTTTTAATTGATTCATATTCATTCAGTATTTTGATAATTTTTTTTTTAAGAATTTTAGCTGGATCCTCTTTATGGAATGTCATACTTGAATAATCCTCAATATCAACGAGTTCTTCACTAAAATCGATAATTTGACGCTGCTCATGTACAACCAACCCTTGGGCATATACTCTTAATTTAGGAATTAAACTCAGAAAATCTTTTTTATTAATTATAGTATTTATCGCATACCATCCCTCAACATCATCCCCAGCTAATTTAGATATGGTTGGGCGCTTAAGAGCAGGTAATTCTGATAAAAGAATTTTTAAATTATTTTCTTGAACATTCATAAATATATGTAGCTTTTTTGAAGCATCTCTGACACCTCTTAAGAGCATAACTAAATCTTTTATTTTCTCCTTCTTCCAATTATCATCTAAGGCTTTATTATTTGCGATTAGTACAGCTGTAGATGTGTTTAAAATATCGATAATTTTTAAATTATTAGCTCTAATAGTTGAACCTGTTTCAGTATTATCAATTATCGCATCAACTTCATCTGGTGGTTTAGCCTCAGTTGCACCAAAAGATAAAAATATTTTAACTTTATCATTATCACCCCAAGATTTCCAAGGAGTGATAACATTTGGTGCTGACTTACCATAAAATTTTTGATAAGCCTCATTTTCCTTTAGATAATTTTCTGTTTGTGTTAAATATTCTGTTGAAATTCTTAATACTTTATTATTATGATAGAAATCCTTTAAAAGATCCTCAATTGATTTTATTTCGTCCCAATCATCAGGGACACATAGTACAATTTTTACCCTACCAATTTTTAAATCCAATAATATTTCTACATCAACATTCGTTTCTTTAACCCAATCGATTCCAGAAATACCTAAATCAAAATCATCTTCACCTATTAAATAATTAGGTATTTCTTGAGGTCTTAAAAGCTTAATATATAATTCTGGATCACTAACTGAAGGGCGATAATCCCTTTCCGATGCAAAATGCAGATTAAGACCAGCTCTTTCAAAGAGCGAGGATACTACGCCTTGTAAACTACCTTTAGGGATTGTTAATTTTAATATTTTCTTATTATTACTCATATTTGTTCATTATATTAATTGATTAAATATAATTTAAAATTTTTTTGCCATTATACAAATTATCATTAAAACTTAATTTTTAAATTATTATATTACTATTTTATTTATTATAATGTTATAAGAATATA
>JAEOTJ010000129.1 GCA_016839905.1 Promethearchaeota archaeon
CCTCCCGCCCATTTTATTGAACTTAACTAATCTCCGTACCCTTTAGTACCCTTACACTAAATGCATAATTTCATATATAATATATCACATTTTGAAATTCGGTGCAATTCCTTAAGAAATAATACATTAAATTTAAATATGACTTTATTATATAAATTAATTGAAAATTATTAGATTTTCAAAATAGACACCTTCGAAAGAAGGAGATTTTTTAAAATTTCAATTCTTAGATAAAGTTATCTTGGAGGAAGCACGCAGATGGAGAAAAAAAATAAGAGTTCAAACAGCGATATTAACACTATTAAGCTTTGTATCTACCTTATTTTATGTGCTTTACCAATCTGGATTTTGATTTCTTTCATTCATGAGATGGGGCATATTATTGCAATCCAGTCTTTTAGCGGGAAAATCAATGGAATAAGCATTAATTTGTTTCCATTCGGAGAATTTAGCAATTCTTGGGTCAGACACGAGAGTTCTTCTGAAGAGTATTCTTTTTATCAATTAATATTCATAAATATGATGGGTTCCTTATTCACATTAATTTGGGGGTATATTTTTTTAATGTTATTTTATGCATTTAAGAAAAATGACTTTCTTAGGCATTTTTTTTTAACAAATGGGACTTGTTTAATGTTTGAAATTACTAGTTATATTATCGGAGATTTTTTCTTTTTTCATTCAGGGGATTGGTATGAAATTTATAAATTGGATTTGAAATTAATTCTTTTCTTTTTAATCATTTCCGCAATTAATATATATGTTTTTATAAGAATGTGGAAAATATATGTTAAAGCATCGGATCAAAATTCTTGGAATAATTTGGTTTATTCCAATAACCAAGAAAATAAGGAGATTAAAGAGGATAAAGGTAATAAAGATGATAGAGTGTATGAAGACGTGCTAGCTAAATGGAACTCGATTAAAAAAGAGATGGGCTTCGAAGAATTGGAAGCTTTTATAAGTAAAATGTACGAGATGCAACAAATAGAATGTTTAGATTAAAATCTGTTTCAGATCATCAAAAATACTTGATTTATAGCATTTTTCTCACTATTTCTTGTTTATTTCTTGTTTATTTATGGTATGCTTCAATTCCACTCCTCTTGTGCTTTATTGTTCTTTATCAAGAATTCAAAAAGGAAAAAGGAGTTCATAATTCGCTTTTAGAATCTCCCATAGAAGAGATTTTTTGGCAAGCAGCAAGGAAAAGGATTTCAGGATTGATTCCTCAATATAAGGTTGGAAGATTTAGATCTGATTTTGCCGTACCTTTTAAAAAAGTCCTCATTGAATGCGACGGACGAGATTATCATAGTAAATTGGACCATATAATTAGCGATTTAATCAGAGAGTTTTACTTAAAATCTAAGGGATGGAATATAATTCGATTTTCAGGTGGCGAAATATATAATAATGTAAACAAATGTGTCTTGGAAGCATTAAAAAAAATAGAATATTAAAAAGTTAAAACAAATGAGTCGTCATTAAAGAACCCATTGCTCCCGTCCCAAAGAATACTGCTGTAAAGAGCCCGACGCATAATCCTGCACCGATTGCATAATAGACCCAACTCTTTTTCTTGAATACTTCTCTCCTTAGCATTGGCTTCCTGAGGAGGGCAAACCATACTATGCCGACTGCTGCGGCAACGATGCCTCCATACATGAGAGGGGCAAGATTAATATCTGCGCCCGCTGTCTTGATTCCGTATATTTTAAGTCCTATTACTTCCCCTCCTTCAATGGATTCCATTAAAAATTCCCATCGCCCCTCAAAATAATCTCCGATATATTCTATTTCAATATCAGACTTGACCCACTTACCTGCTTGAAAGAAATACAATGAGTAAGAATAATCTACGGCATCCTTAACGGGTATGAAGGGTTCAAATATGCACTTAATATTTGTAAAATCAAAAGCAGACTCTAAAATAAGTTCAATGCTAAGATATTCCCTTCCATCATCTAGGGTTCCCGTCTCTGGGTCCTCGAAATCCTCTGCTGTGTCAAGTGTAGGAGTCTGAATATTAAAGGATATCGTGTCATTCCTTCCTTTTGGCTTTAATTTAAACCGAAACGCAACGATATCAATTGAGCTATATTCTGAAATGGGCTTATATGGAAATGGTTCTTCAGTTCTAATTATTTCAAAATCTGGTTCTTTAGAATAAATTTCATTTTCAATATAACCTGGAACGTCAAATTTATAATTATGCCCTAACTCTTGTCCTGGAATGTAGTCTATTCTATATGAGGATCTTACAAAATTATTTGTCTCGACATCATCACTCTGATATAGGCAAGAACTTTGATCAAATGTATAATAGTTATCTTCTATATTTTCTATAAAATAATCTACAGATAACGTCGTAAATGTAGTGAATAGAGCCCTCGAATGATTTAAGGCTTGAACTGTCAATATCAATGATTCATCACTATATGGTAAATGGAAAGGATTTATTTCAATTTGATATCGCGTAATGCTACTCTCAGCTTCTTGAAATCCCGATAGATAACTATATCCATGCAATCCTTCCGTGATGGAATATGTGAAGTTTGAGATCTCATGAACACCTTGAGTTATGTTAAAAAATATGTTTTTTGGAGTCATTTGAAAAATGTTATATGAAGTTTGATCAAATTTTAGTATTGGATCCGGTCGGAGGAAAAGAAAGGATTGTTCATTGTAGCTAAATCCATAATGATCCTTTACCCTAATTTTTAAAGTATAATCTTCTTCTTCTTCAAAATCAAGAGGGTTTATATCATATAGCCAATTATCTGTACTTTCTTGATTGGTTAAATTTTGCCATAAAGAATAAAATGGATCTTGCGTGCTGTTATAAATCATTAGTGAAACATTGTCAAACGGATTCTCCTCTACATCTGATACGGAAACATTAAATTTAATGGGAAGAACATCATAAATAATTCCCAATTTACTTGGTAAATTGAATGTTACATCAGGAGGCTTATTATCAAAATTCACGTATGAGTATGAATATCCCGTTCCTTGCGAATCGCTTACCTTAAACTCAAACTTGTACTTTCCATTTCCAAAATCAATAGGATTGATTTCATCATTCCATTCTTCAGTATCCTCAATTGGGTTCATAACGGTCCAGTCCTTTACAATATCTTCGGTTTCATTATACATTCTATATTCAACGGATCCTTGTATGCCGTAACCTGAGAATGCTAAGACCTTAATCTCTAAATTGTAGAGACTATCGATCACTTCATCATCCCCAGGAGTCAAGGGTATGGTCCAAGGGTTTCCTTTCTGAAGGGTAAAATCATATTTTTCTAAAGTAGTATATTCCTTATCATCTTTTATTTTAATCCAAAAAGTATAGGGGCCATCAGGGAGAGAATTAGTATCATAAAGGTTTTCTACGGAAAGTGCGTACTTTCCTTGGGTACTACTATAGGGCATTTCTCTCCAATCATTCTTGTTATCATCATTCCAATCTTTATCAATATTATTTAAAAGAAGACAATTTACTTCATCAATGGAGCCTGCATAATTGCTCTGAGCATTTAATTCAGGAGAAAAATCCCCAACATTGCTTAAAGGATATTCGCCTGGATCCACACTCAGTCGTAAATTTGAAACGGAAGGATAATGAAAATTATCAAATCCAAAACCTCTAAAATAGAAATGTTCTGGCCCCGGATTTATATAAATCTTTACTTTAACCCTTTGTCTATAAATCACGACATGGGACCGTGCTGATGCCCCAAAGTCATTAGAATAAGTTCTTCCTGTTCCAATATTGCTACTCCAAGAGTGAGACTTCCAACCAGAATCATAAGGGTGAGATGTGCTCACGCTATCACGGCTCCAAATTTCGGATCCCGCAAAATATATCTTATGCATTTTTGTATCAGCATCTTTCCAACCATATAATTCAAAATCTGCATATGCCTTCATACTAGCTTGGGCATTAAAATTTATTGTATCGCTATCAGTAATCTGCCCGCCCGAAATCGGGAAATTATAATGAAATGTTTTTTCTATATCCGCTCTTTGCTCAGTATTGCCTTCAGACCATCCAGACTCGCGGTTAACTGTTCCAGGATCTGTATAAGCATTATGCCCCCCTTCATTACCAAGTATCCCTTCATGAACTTGAATCATTCTAAACCTATCAATTTTTACCTCGGCGTTAGGATCTGAAATCGTTCCCAAAATCCTAAACTTTAATGCTCTATCAATTTCCAAGCATTGATAATCAATATCTGTATTGCTATCAATTTCGGTGAGGAGCTTCCAAGTTTCAGATGTGCTACCAATTTCAATTGTCCAATAGTATAAATTTAATTCAATTCCACTGCCTTCTGCTTCAATTGTTAGGTATAATAATATATGATACAAATCCCAGTATTTATTATAAGGATCCACAGTTTCTGGAAGAGATTCAAGGTCCTTAGGGCGGTATGTAAATATAGCTTCAATATCGTTAGAGTCTGCATCATTATTTCTTTCTAATATCCAGTAAGCAGAGTCTTTATATTTAAGTTCCTCTTCTCCTCCTCTCTTCCATCCTTCTTCGACACCAGCATAATCTAAATCCGTCCAAAGTCCCGTCTCGTCAGGAATCAGGTGGTCTCCTCCCCCCTCTTCAAGAGTTATAATCTCAGCACTCTTACTCTTAAAAAAGCCTCCTAATAACATGGAAATAGGAAAAACAGCGACCATAATTACCATTATAGAATGATATTTTTTCATAAATTTTAAACCTATAATAATTATAAAATTAATTTTTTTTAATATATTATGTATTTTTATCTTTTGTCTTTTATAAATATTTAATTTTTTTTATTATACCAAAAGTAAAAAAGTCAAAATACAATTTTGCAAAATAATCCCAAAGAATAAAATTTAAATAACGATTATAAAAAAAGCTATATTTTAATAACTTGTTCAAGGAATTCTTTAAACTCTTGTTCATTTAAATAATTTGCGCAGCCAATATTAATGAAATCAAGAACCTCATCATTTCTCTTATTGTTTAAACTTTTAAACATTAAGGATTTAAGGATCTCTTTAGAATCTTGAAAATTTTTCTCAGATAGCTTTTGTAATATTAAAAATCTATCTTTATGCTCATTTTTTAACACATAGTTATTGATAAAATAAGCTTTTTCATAATCTTTCTCTTCTAAAGCGATATAAATTAAGAGGACTTGAGAATCCATGTTATCAGAACATAATTTAATGCTATATTTTAAGGCTTTTTTCGCGTTTAAAAATTTGTTAGAATGAAATAAATGATTCCCAAAAAAATTCCAAAATTTGCTGCCGACTCTTGGTTTTATATCATATCCTTCATAAACTTGAATTAATTGGTCAA
>JAEOTJ010000130.1 GCA_016839905.1 Promethearchaeota archaeon
AAAAATAAAATAGGGGGAGGAGGGCGAAATCAGAGTGTAATTTCTTACACTAACCAAAAGACAAAAATCCAGGGTGCGGCAGGAGTCATTTTTTTGAGGTTTTTTGGATAATGAAACCTCCTCATATTATCTATTATTACTTATTTTATTTAAATATGGTGATTTTTTCCTTTTAGCCTTGATTAACACTGTTTCACCCAATTAACTTGAAAAGACGACTTGGAAAGATCCTCGTAAAATGCCAGGTTTAACTCATCAATCGTTAAATGCTTGTGTTCTTTCATTAATACAATTGCGGCAATGTCTCCCTTATAAATCGTCTTTTTCTGACCGTTCTCAATACAAATAAACTGACTGATACGTGAGAAAAGTTGATTTTCTTTAACTTTCCCAATAATTTCCTTTATATTGCCTTTTTTATGGTCTTTGTATAAAATCTTGCAAATTAGTTCTTGTTTTGCCATTACATTCTCAATAAAAATCTAAATATTTAAATAAAAAAATGTGAATGAATTTTCTAAATTATTTGAAAGGGGTGTTTATTTTAGTCGTTTTTTCTTTAAATAAATTGGATATTTTTTTTAATCATGATTAAGGATCATTCCATTGAACATTCGGGACATAAGAATTATAATCCCCGTGATAACATTCCCTTGCTCGTGGATCTTTCCAATGTTCTTTATGATGATTTGGGCAAAAACAGGAAGCTAAAGGTCTCAAACATCATAAAATTAGGCAGTATGTTATTATTAAAGGGTTATCGCCCCATCTTTATCTTGGACGCTTCAAAAAGATATCAAATGGACGATACGGCGTATTATGAGCGACTGGTAGAAAAGGGAATCGTGCATCAAGCGCCGGCAGGGAGGACGGCAGATATATTCATTCTTAAGTTAGCAAGAGAGTATGATTGCAAGTTCTTGTCAAATGACCAGTTCAAGCAATATTGGGGTCATTTTGGGAAGGAATGGGTTTTGAGCCATCGCATTACTTCTATGTATATGAATGGTCAGTTTATTATTGATTAATAAAATCTAGAATGGTGAATGAAATGTCATATGGGAATAATTCTAGCCCAATAACTTGGAGCGGGAATGATAAATTGCTACATTTATCGATAGAGAAGAATAAGTTTTATGAGAAAGTCCGAGGAAGGCTTGCCCGACAAGTATTTCTGAAAAAGATTTCAGGCAAAAAATAAGATTACTATTTTTTAATTTTTCTAATTCTTAATAATACTGCTATTGATATCAAGGCTAAAAATAACATCGTAGGGAAGCCGCTAATATTATCAGATCTATCTCTTGATGTATCTTCCAATGTACTATCATAGCCAACAATCTTAAAATAATCGCTAAATCCATATACTTCCGAATCACCAGAGTCAATAATTTTTATTCTATAATCCGTTCCACTTTCTAAAAGAGAGGTCATAACTAACCAATATTCAAATAATCCATCATTAGAGGTATCTTCGGCTATGGTCTCGATAAATTCCGTCCCCTTATAAAGTTCAATATCTACATAATCCCCAATTCCTAGGTTGGACGTCCATTCAATTTCATACCAGCCTGAATCAATTAATTCTGCCTTGACGGGTTTTAATACCGTAATTAACAATTCTCCTAATCTAGTCCATATTAACTTTGGCACATCTGAATAAGAACTATCTTCTCTTGAATTTATAATGACATAATCATTTACATAATTTTCTACTTCACAATAGACACAAATAGATATATTATCTCTTCCAGAAACATAATCCGTGATATTGATTTTATATTCAACATCGCTTGTCAGCAGCATATTTGATATAGTAACACCTTTAGTCGGTATACTGGCATAATTCATGGTATATTCATTCCAAGACTCCTCGATTAAGGATACGGTTAAATTAATCGTTTGGCCTACGGACCATATATCAAGAAAAATTTCTGCTCTGATATAGTCAACAGGTTTACCTGAAAAATTGAAATAGAAATATGATTCGCATACGTCACCTCCTAAATAAAATCCAGAATATAAATAATTCTGGCCACCGTAATTGGATGGTGCTGAAAAAGAATTAACATATGTATCTTTTTCTGCTACGGTCATTATTGGAATCTCGCCGATCTTGGAAGAATGAGGGCTAGAGGGATTTGCTCTAACAATCCCATAAGGAATAAATATAGAAATAAACATCAAAACAAATATGAACGAAATGGCTTCGGATTTCATTTTTTTTTATAATTATATTCTTTTATTTTCTCTTTCTTTTAATTATTTAATGACAAAAAGGTATATAACACTTTCTGTTTTTTCTCATTAAAAGGGAATTAAAAGCCTTTGAATGATGGCAACAAGGATTCTTTAAACAATCCAGAACAACCATAATTTTCATCCATTTTTAGCCATTCGCTCACTTTTTTAATTGATATTATTGATTAATAATAAAAAGATTGTTTATAACTTTTTCTTTTCTTTATTGTTATTTAAAAGCTATTTTAAAGACTTTTTATGACCTTATCTATATATTCTTCAATATTAGACTCTCCATCTTTTACTATGAGATACTTCTCATCAGGTTGTTTTATTAAAAATCCAATCTCAATAAGCCTTACCAATGCACTTTTAATAATTCGATGAGATAAAGATAATCGTTTATCTTTTTTCGCAACTCTTAATTCCCTTAATATATACATGAATTTTCCTTGATTTTCCTCATCATCTTCTTTCCTTTCAGTAGTAATTGCTTTTATTATTAATTCAAAGATTATATTCCAATGTTTTTTATCAATGGCATCTAAAACAATGGGGCTAAATTCAGATTCTTCTTGGGGATTTTCCTCAAGTAAAAAGATTTCCTTGAATCCTTCAATGGTCTCTGTTTTAATTTTTTTCTTTTTTTCAGCAGCATCAATAAATTTACTAAAGGTTGAAAAAGTCTCGGATTTGTCCGGCTTTAGAACATATTTTGCTCCCCTATAATCGAAATCAGGAGAACTTCTCATGAAATTATCAATCATTCCAAATCGAGTTGATTTCCCCAGTTCTCTAATTGAAGCAATGGAATGCAATAAGCACTGGATTGCATCCTCAAAGCTAGATGTCTTTTCTTCCGTTATCTTCTTTTTAATAAAGCCACGAGCCTTATACATTTTAGATAGTTCCTCCAATGAAATGAAATCATCAGCACTCAATAATAAATGTTCGCTAACAACATCTAACTTGCTAATAATAATAACCCTTTTACCGTGTGCTTTAAGCCAATTTACCACAGGTATGAAGTCTTTATCTCCGGTTATGATTATAAAAATCTCAATTGAGGGGTGTAATTGTGCAATATCAAGACAATCCACGGCAAGTTTCACATCGACGCTATTTGTCTTTCCCATTGAGACTTGTATTGCATCAAATCCTAAACTATACAATGCCTTAATTATCGTTTTATTAACTCCTACCCAATCGCAATATACTTTTTTCACATGCGGGTGCCCAATGGATAAACAATATTCGATAAGAGATTCTGCCAAGGGCACGTTTATGCCTTTCGCAACTACTCGAATGTTTTCATAATCCCAAAAAACAGCAATTTCAACCACTTTCGATACCTTTTATATTTCTATCTTATATAGATCTTGATTTTTGTTCACTTATAATGTTTATTGTTGCCTTTTCTTCTTTTAATTAAATGTTAAGTAGAAATATTAACACAGATATTTATATATAAAAATTGTTAGAGGTGTTGCTTAAAGAAACTATATTTTCTACACATTGATCATAAATAAAATCCACTATAGAGAAAAGAGAATAGTTGTCTATTCCATAAATTATATAATATTTTTGGTCTTTTTGGCATTGCTTATTAGGAAAAAAATTCAATTGAGTGTCTTTAAGCAATGCATCATCTTTAAAGTATTTTAGAACTCTATCTAGAGATTTAAAGTTTAACGGCATACTATCGTTTTTTTCAACATAAATTCTTACCATATCTCCCTCTAAATGACCAGATATGAAAACGTGTAAATATTCTATAATATCAGGGAAATCTTTTAAAAAAATTTTAAAAAACATTTTATCATCAGTTTCATATCTTAATAAATATTT
>JAEOTJ010000131.1 GCA_016839905.1 Promethearchaeota archaeon
TAAAAAAAAATAAAAAAATAAAAAAATTTTTAACTTATAGGTTTTCTATGGCTTTATTTCGTCGAGTTTGTTAAATATCCATTCTCTTCTAAATATTCTAAAATTATATTCGTGCTTTCTTCTACTGTTTCCTTGTCAGTCTCAATTATTATTTCTGGATTTATTGGTTCCTCAAAAGGATCATCAATACCCGTGAAACCCTTGATTTCTCCAGTCCGAGCTTTAGCCCACATCCCTTTTATGTCCCGTCTTTCACATTCATCCACAGAACACTTGACATACACGAGAATATATTCCCCTATCTCCTTCCGAGACTTCTCTCTAATTTTATTATATGGAGATACAAAAGTTGATAAGACCGCTACCCCATTTCGAGTCAAGAGTTTTGAAACATAAGTCACTCTTTCAATATTTAATTCCCTATCCTCTTTTGAAAATCCTAAATCACGGGTTAAACTCTTTCTTACTATATCACCATCAAGGCGTTCTACTTTCATACCTCTCTTTCTTAAGTCTTCTGCAACAGCATCTCCTAGCGTTGTTTTTCCAGAGCAAGGAAGCCCAGTAAACCATAACGTAAAACCTTTATGTTCCATATTCATCTCATCTTTTAATATTCGATTATTCTTTCTTTCATATTTTTTGGTATTTCTATTTCAAATATGTTTAAAATTGTTGACACAATGTCAAGGATGTTTTTATTATTCAAATCCCTGCCATTTTTCTTTTTTGAATCGTAAATTAAAAAAAACAACATCATAATTATGGACAACATCATCTGGTTCTTTTTCATTTTCATCAAGATACATTAAAATAAAACTAAATTAAATCATAATACAAATGGATTTTTATATTTTAAAATAACAGCAGCAACCTCAGGACGCATTACCTCAGTACTTGGAGGCTCTCCCTTTTTCAAAGCTGCTCGAATTTCTTTCCCTGCAAAAAAGTTTTGCATTTCTGGAGGATGAGGGCATATTTTATCATTGACTACGGCTTTGCATTTACTACATTTCGAGAAAGATCGGAACTTTATTGGTTCAATTTCCAAATCTGGGAACTCATCAAAAATAAAATGTGCATCATAAGGACCGTAATAATTTCCAACACCGGCATGGTCTCTGCCAATAATAATATAATTACACCCAAAATTCTTTCTGGCTATAGCATGGAAGATTGCTTCTTTTGGACCTGCATATCTCATTTCTGTTTCAAATGTACTTAAAATAACTCTATCTTTAGGGTAGTATTCCTTGATTAGAGCTTCATATGCTTCAATTATCACTTCATCTAAAAAATCCCCTGACTTTTTCTTACCAATTACAGGATTTATAAAAAGCCCATCAACATACGTCAATCCAGCCTTCTGAACATATTCATGACCAAGATGCGGAGGATTACGTGTTTGAAAGGCAACTACTTTTTCCCATTTTTTTTCCTTAAATAATAATCTAGTCTCTGTAGGTTTTAAGTCCAAATTAGGAAATATTGGCATAGGTTCATTTAACAAGAACAGTTCTCCCCCAATCAACTTATCTTTATAATTATATACACTCTCAACACCAGGGTGATTTTTGTCCAAGGTTCCATATATTTTTTCTGCATATTCTTTTTTATCATAATCATAAATGCTCTCAATTTTCAGTAAAGCGATAATTCTACCCTCTGATTCTGTTAAGATTAACTGATCTCCTGACTTTAGGTTTTTTATCTGCTCCTCTGAAGCATCTAATGTAATGGGAAAAGGCCAAGCAATCCCATTTTCCAAGTACATAGTATCAAGAACAGAATGGTAATCATTTTCATTCATAAATCCTTCTAAAGGACTGAACACTCCAAATGTGATGTTTTTAATAACTTTAATTGTTTGAGGGCTGACTATAAGCTTGTGGAATTCACTAATTTCACTTAATATTTTATTCTTTTCAATTTTAGGTATTTCTCTATTTATCAACTTCCCCCCATGTGGCTGAATCATATTATATTCCTCTTTTTTATTTAATTATTAAAATTTTCTTTTTCATATATCTTTTATCTAATCTTCAATCAACAAAAATGGAAAAATGAAAGAAAGGGTTTTATGAATTCTTATTATAATTGAGAGTATTTTTAATTTTTTATCTTTGACGGAAATTTAAAAATCATAAATTTAAAGCCGACAATAATCGTGGCTATATCAATTGGTTTAATGTCGGAAGTTATAGGAGGCTATTTTTTGGATGAAAATCGCCTTTTTGTCCATTTTCAATAAAAATATTTCTGTTTTTGATCATTCTGGTAAATTCTTTTCTTTCCGACAAAATTCAAGGTGATATAGATGGATTTTTTGTCGGTCTTATCTTAAAATTTTTTAATTTTCGATTCATTATTTAAATCTTAAAATACTCTCAATTAATAAAATAAAAGAATAAAAATATAGATAAAAAAGAGAGTTTAAAAAAAAATGTTTATCTAGCGGAAACGCCATCCCATGCGGAAACATTCTCATCCACATATCCACACGCAGGACACTTCTGATTTACTTCCCATGCTTCAAGAGCGGGATGAACTCGGGTGAAAAGACCATTGCATTTTTTGCATACTAAATATTTCGCTCCGCAACCGCTACACATTTTCAATTGACCCGCTTCAACGAATCTAAATGTTCTACGCATCCATTCATCATGCACAATGCTAAAAACCTCACCGCTACATACAATACAATGTTTTCCATCATCTTCAGACAATTTAACCACTATATTCTTGACAATTTCTTTTCATAATATTCCTTGAAAAAAATAAAATCATTC
The DNA here is from genome assembly GCA_016839905.1 of Promethearchaeota archaeon. The sequence continues at coordinate 2,790 of JAEOTJ010000131.1, forward strand.
TTCTTTAAAAACTTATACTTCTTTATTGAAATTTAAAAATTAAAAACGATTTTAAATTTAATACTAATTAAACAATTACATCTTTAATTTCTTATTAGTTAATATCCTATCTTTAGGATTAATTTTCTCAAGTTCTCCGATTAACTGAAAAACCTTATCATCATTTAAGGCCTCCCCGAATTTTATTAACATCTCTTTACTTCCAACGAATAAACCTCTTCTCTTCATTGGTTTACCATCGTCTGTCAAAGGATTAATTTCTAAATGTAATAATGGACCTCTAGTTTTTGTAGAAGGGATTCTTACAACATAAACGCCTGGAACTGGTGTCTCTAGCTTCTCCCAATCCGCTCCAGTATCTAAATGATGTTTTAATTGTTCTTGAATATCAGTCATATTTTTTAACCTTTTTTATAATATAATCCGAATCTTCTAAATATAATATGTTACATATTATACGCAATATATATATTTTTTTAAAAGGTAAAATTTAAAGAATTAAAAAATGTTAAGTTGATGATATAAAGGAAAAAACCTTGAAATTTATTATCTATAATCTCATTTTAAATTAAATATTTTATGATCCAAAGGCATGAGCACAACATAATCTGCTTAATACTTACTATAATAGCTATAAAAAAAATTTAATCTTAATTCAATTAATTAAATTTAATTATAATATTTTAAAATCCCTCTACAACATAAATCTTAATAGAAACTTATAGAATATTTATTTATAATGCCAATTCCTTTTTCGTCGCTTTCCTTAGGGTTAATTTCCACTAAATGTTTAAATATCACCTCTATATATATAAATATATCAAGAAATAAAATTTTTATAAAAAAAAATAAATATAAGGTGAATAGTATTAAACTAATATCAGTAAATTTACCAGAAAGCTATTTGAAAGTATTAGAAATATTAGTTTCTGAAGGAAAATTCCCTAATAGAAGTGAGGCAATTAGAGTATCGATTAGAGATTTAATAAAAACAGAATATATAATTGAAGAATCAGTTAAAAGAAATATTGGCCATAGTCTAATTGAAGAAAAAATGGTAATATAAGGGATAATATTATATTTTTTTTATTTATATTTTCTTTATTCTCTTTTCTTTTCAATCTCTTTTTTAATTTCATTAATTTTTTCTTCAATTTCCTTTAAATATTTCTTTCCTAAAGCCAGGTCTTTAAGATAAAATATAGCCTCTTTCAATTCAGAAACGGCTTTCATTAAGAGTTTCCTTGAGAGAGATGCCTGAGCTTTATCTAGTGAATTATATGCTACCTTAAATTTTTTCATATCATCTATTTTATCAAGCTCTTCTAATGTTATTAATGGCACGTGACTTTGCTGTTTTAAATTAGAAATTTGCTGATTAATTTTAGCAATTTCTGGTTGTCTATCTGCTTTCTCCATTATTTTTTTGATTTTTTGGAGTTCTAGAACTCCTTCATTATAATTATAGTTATCAATAATTGCATTAGCTCGTTCCCATTCAGCGATTAATTTATCTTCTCTCTTATGTTCCGTTAATGTTTTTCGCTTTCTTTCTAATTCGCTCTTTTCAAGTTTTTTCTTTTGTACTTCAGCTTTTTTTAATAATTCCTCAAGGTCTTGCTCCTTTTTCATTTTCTCCTGTAAATGAGCTTCAAGTCTAGCTACTTTATTTTCTTCCCTTTTTAAATTAAAAAGAAACTCATTATTTATACGACTAACTTCACGATGCCATTTAATTTCTTTGAATAAATCTCTTGCTTTAATGTAATTTTCATAGGCTTCAGAAAACTTTTTCTTTTCGGCAAATTTAGACCCCTCTGCCAATAAATCATAAGCTCTTTCTGATATCTCTTGTTCAATTGATTTTTCCTCTTGCATTTTTAATAATCGTTCTTTTTTCTTCTCTCGTTCAATCTTTTTTACATCTTCAGCTAGTTCAAATTTCTCTTCTAAATGTTTTTCAATCTTTAATCTTTCAGTTTCTTTTTCTTGAATAATTTTTTGACGATATTTTAATTCTTCTTGTTTCTTTTTAATTACACGAATAGATTGTAGAACCATATTTTTTCCCTCTTCCCAACCTATATCTGAAAAGATATTTTTACCTTGTTCGTATAATTCAATGGATTTATCATAATTTTTTTGATTAAACTCAAATTTCGCATGATCTAAAAGTTCAAATGCCTCGTTTCTTAACTTTTCTTCTTCAGTTTCTTTTTTCTTTTTTAATATTAAAGCCTCTCTTTTTTTCTTAGTTATTTCCTCTTCTTTAATCCGTGATTGAACAGTAATTTCCTCAATTTCTTTCAACTCCATTTCTTTTTTCTTTTTCTTTTCAGTTTCAAGAGCCCTAAGCCTATTGTCAGATTCTAATTTTTCCTTATAATGATTTATAGCATTTAATAAACTTGTTGCTTGTTCTTTCCATCCAATTTCTTCAAATTTCTTTTTTGCTTCTCTGTAAATTTTAATTGTATCTTCATATGGTGATTCTGGAAAAAATCCTTTTTGGATATTTGATTCGTAATCTTTAACTAACTTCTCTGCCGCATCAATCATTTCAAATATCTCTTGTGCTCTCTTTTCGTTTTCCTTCTTCTGTTTTTCTAATTCATAAAGCTTTTCCTTATGTTTTAAGGTTATTTTCTCTCCTCTTTTTTCTGAAGGCTTAATTTCAATTCTTTTTTCATGTAATTTTTGTTTTTCTAATTCTCGTAACTTATCATCTTTAACTTTTTTTTCCCTGTAAAAGTGAATTGTATCTAATAAACGCTCTGATTCCTCTTTCCAACCTATTTGATTAAATAATTTAATTGCTTCTTTATAAAGTGATACTACTTCTTCATATGGACTGTTGTGAATTAAAATTTCTTTTCTTTTTTTTAATTCATATTTTTTTACTAATTTTTCGCCCTCATCAATTAGATTAAAAGCTTTATTAGAAATATATTCTTCATGTCTCTTTTTATCTTCAATTTCTAGCATTTGTTCTTCTCTATCAAGAGAACGGATTACTTCTTTAATTTTATCTGCTTCTGTAACCTTAAATATTTCTTTATATTCTCTTTGTTTCCGTGCTTTTTGAGCCTCAATTTCCCGTAATTTCTTATCTTTTTCTAATTTATCTTGATATTTTCTAATATGAGTTATATATATTGGAACCTCATCTTTCCATCCTCTTTCATTAATCAAATTCGTTATTTTTTTGAATTTTTTAATTATTTCTGGATAAACGCATTCTATTTCAAATATTCCTTTTCTAATGGCTAAATCATATTCTCTTGCCATCTTTTCAGCATTACTAACAATTTTTTCAATATCCTGTCTGAATAAATCTTCTTCTAATTCTTTTTGACGTAATTCTTCAATTTCTTTTAATTTATTAGCATCTAAAGTAATTTTTTCTTCTTTTTTAACCCTTAACATCTCTTTATATGTTATTTCTTTTTCAGCTTTTTGGGCTTCAATTTCTCTTAATTTTTTATCCTTTTCCAATTTTTCTTTGAAAATATTAATTTGCTTTAGGTAAATTCTAATTCTATCCTTCCATCCTTTTTCCCTGACAAGATCTTTAATTTTTTCATAAATTTGAATAACTTCCTCATAAGGACATTCCATCTCATACTTACCTTTTTTAATGGCATTTTCATAGTTCCTCACCTTGTGATCTGCTTCATCAACTAAATCTGTAATTAATTTCTCAAAAGATTCTTTTTCAATCTTTTTAGCTTCAAAATCCTGAATTTTTTCAATTTTCGCAATTTCTTGTTGCTTCTTCAATTCTTCTGCTTTTTGAGCCAATAACTCCGCTTCTTTTCTTTCTGCTTCTAATGTGGCTTCTTCCTCAACTTTTTGCTTTTCTAATTTCTCTTTATAGACCTCATATTCTTCATGTAAATGAGTAATTGATTTATCTACTTTTTGCCATTCATTTTCCCAACCTATTTCTTTAAATAAAGTACTTGCATTTTCATATAATTCTAATGCATTAAGATATTCCTTATTATTTACTAATTCAATAGCTTCCCCCATTAAATCATAAGCCTGATTAGATAGTTCTTTTACCCTTTTTTTCTCTGATTCATATTCCTTAATTCTTTTTTCTTTTAATTCTCCTTCTTCAAGGAGTTTTGATTGAGACTCTTGAATATCAATTTCAGGTTTAACTTGTTCAATATCTTTAACTTGATCAATACTTTTTCCTTCTAATGGTTTTTCCATTGTATCATCATATTGTTCTGTTATATATGCTTGCTCCTCATTAACTGCTTCACTTACAATCTCAACCTTACCCTCTTCTTCTCTAAAAGCTGATTCTTTCATTAAATAAATTTCTGAAATTTTATTCTTTATAATCTCTATTTCTTCTGGTTTATTAATTTGCTTATATAATCCACTTGCCTGACGAAGTATTTCAATAGCATCATCATAATATTTAGATTCTATTAAGGAAAGAGAATGCTCTACTAAACTAAATGCTTCATCGAGGATTTCATTCTCCATTTCTAGCATGTCAGAAAAAAAGGCTTCTTTAGTTGGGTCGAATCCATTAAAATCATCATCAAATTCTTCATTAAATTCATCATCAAATTCTTCATTCTTTTTTTTTTCATTCATAAGACCCATCAAATTTTAGAAAATAATTAGAAATAAAATTTTTTTAACAATTTACTCTGATTGAATAATATAATATAGTTATAAATTTTTAAGAATCTAAGCAAAACGATAATAATAATTTAGTTGATATTAATGACTTTATAATTAATTTTTTTTAATATTTTTATTCAAATAATCGTCACAGACATTACCACCTTTGTCTGTTAAGATCCAACCATTAGATAGTGCTTTTATGAGGTCTAAATTTTCACTATTGCTAAGAATATCTTGTACTTGCGCCTCACTTTTTTTAATATTAAAATCCATCTTTAGACTAAATATAATCTCATTAATCGTTACTGCTCCTCCTAATTCATCCTCCATAATGCCTAATGCTGCAAGTACTTGTTCCTGATCCTCCATTACAACGTTCATTTTATTGCTAACTTCATTAAGCAACCAAGGATTTTTATCTAGAATTTTTTTGATCTTTTGTTCATCTCCAGTCTGAAAAATTTCAGTGAATTTTTCCCGTATTTTTTTCTTTTTTTTTTCCACCATTAACACTTTATTTGAGATTAATAATAAATATAATAAATAAATAAAAATAAGAAAATTAATATTTTTAGTATTGAAAGAATTTTTCAATTAAAATTAAGTTATACTAGTCTTTAGAAATTTTAGGTTCTTGTTTTGAAGCATTAATAAATTCATCAATTTCTTCCTTTGAGCAAGTTTTAAACTTTTTATTCTCTGATTTAGCATAAGCAAGCCTAACATTCTCCGTTGTCAATTTCTCATCAGTGGATTCCTTTATAGCCCTCATCGCTAAACTTATGATCTCATTAAAAGTCATATCTTCTTTATAATTCTTTATAATATATTCTCTTGCTGAAGATTCTCCATTCCCCAGGGCATAAGCTTTATAGGATCGGTAAATTCCACTTGGAGAAGTTGTAAAAATATGAGGTCCTACAGAATCAATACCAATGAAGAACAGAGCGCATCCAAATGGCCTTGTTCCACCATACTGGGAATAGAGCTGATAGATATCCGCAAGGGCCTTAACCAACATATTAAGTCTAACAGGTTCATCATAAGTAAGCCTAAAACTCTGTGCTTGTACTCTCGTATAATTAATCAATACTCGACTATCCGCATGCAATCCCGAAATCGCTACACCAATGTGCTCATCTATTGGAAAAATCTTGTCTATTGAATCAGGATCAATGAGCCTTGAAGGTATTTTTATATGAGCTGCTAAACATACATCTTCCTTTGATTTCACTGCAACTGCGAGAGTTCCTCTTCTGACTGCTTCTAAAGCATATTCAACTTGATATAGTCTTCCCTCAGGTGAAAATACTGTGAGAGCTCGATCATATTTTACTGAACCGCCACCAAACATATTATTTCTTTAATCTCCTGAAATTATTTTAGTATTAAAGGTAATATTATTTTTAATTAATCTAAATTTATCTAATTATTAATTAAATTTATAATTTTTTTAAATAATTTATCTTTGATTGCAAAAGAAAACAATGTCCTTTACAGTACCGAGTATTTTTTTTATATCACCTCCCTCATGTTTTTATCTCTTTGCCAATTAAAAAGCGCGTTCCTTAGAAAAAATTTAAACCAATTGCTACTTATTTGAACCAGAAACTCTCTTGGAA
>JAEOTJ010000132.1 GCA_016839905.1 Promethearchaeota archaeon
ATTCAAAGTGCATATATGAAAAAAATGTTAAAAATTAGGTCCTGTCATAATCGCAGTTTTTTATAGCACACTTCTCAAAAATCAATATTAAGTATGATGGAATTATTAAAAAATCGCTGAGGAGTCCATAGAATGGATTTTTTGACCATAGGAAATCGTGTTAAAATGAAGGATAAAAGTAAAACTGCTTTTATAAGGAGCCTTACTCTTCGCGAATTAAGTACATTTAAAATAATTTATGAAAACTTGATAAGAATAGATAAGGCTACCACTCTAGTAAGGCTATCGAGCCTTACTCAATTGAGAGTCCAGCAGGAGGCTGCTATGCCATTATGGGACTAAGCTTCAAGAGAAATGACCAGGATATGCAAAGCTCCGAGGAGGTAACGTCAAGAACAAAAATAATAAGAGGTTAAAAATAATGTTCAGTTATTTTCTCGGAATGAATTTGGAAATACCCGACAGAAAATCAAAAATCAGTTGGATGGATTATGATTATATTTTAAAAATCGAATTTTTTCAGAAATAATTAATTGATTTTTTTTTTAAATATGGACGAAATATTGGAGTTTTAATACAAAATACTAAAAAGAAAAGGTGATAATAAAAATATAAAATAAAACTAATAAAACTCTAAAAATATTTATTGTTTATATAGGAGGCAGAGAATAGATTAATTTTAATCCGAAGTTAAAATCGCTTGGAGATGAGAATTAAAAGAAAGCTAATCATTAATCTATTTTGGGATAAATCATTATCTTCCAGTCTGGAAACCCTTGTTAAGAGTAAAATTTAAAAAGGAAAATGTAATTATTATTAATAAATATTTTGACATCAAAGTAGGGAAAAAATTTTTATTTAACATTCAGGATATAGGCAATATTTTAAGTCTTTAAAAAAATGGAAATGAACCATATGTGATTAAAAATTTATTATAAACATTCAATGCTTAGAAAGAAGCCAAAAGATGGATTTGGTCTCAAATACGATAAATAATATGCTAATAATCTTATATTTTCAAAAAATTGGTAAAAATCAGTAATTTAAATGAAAAATTATAACTTAAGAATAAAAAAAGTGAAATTTTTGTTAATAAATAATAGGATTTAAAGCTTTAAATGAATGAAATAATAGGAGGGAGTAGAAATTGGAATTATCAAATATAAAAAGGTCTATTGAAGTAATAGAACAAAAAAAATTAAAAGAAAAAGGAAAACCATTTCAATATAAAAATCTTGAATTTTTGCGAGAAAATGATTTTATTAAGGAATTAGGTAATAAATTAAGTTTAAGGGGTCAAATTTTAGTTTTTTTGTTTGAATCTTATCTTAATAATCGGTTTGTGGTGAATAAGACAATATGGCAACATTTTTATCACCATAAAGAAGAATTTAAGGAGGCAAAACGGAGCGTAAATAAGATAATTGGAGAATTTAAAAATAAAGGATATATTAAAATTATAAGAGAATGTCCAACGTGTGGGAAAACAATAGAAAAACCATTATCACAATATTGTGACTGTGGATTTAAATTAATAGAAGAAGATGAATTTTATATAGTTCAAAACAAATCGCACTGGCCTCAATATTGTTTTAAAATTAGTAAGAGAGCACTTGATTTAATGGAACATTATTTTTTTCTACAAAAAATAGAGAGTATAAAGTTTTTAACGAAATCAATAGAGTTTCATAAAAAAGTTATCTTAGAAAAAATCAATAAATTAGAAACTAATACTCAAGGTTTATCTAAATTAGATTTCTTTAAAAATAAAAATGATATGGCAAAATTACTAATGAATAATTTTATTGAAATTTGTAGTCATATTGAAAAGATTAAAATCTACAAGCCTCAAATTCTCAAAAATAATGCTCAAATACCTTGGGAGAATTATATTAAGATTGGAAAGTTGATTAGAAGTGGTAAATGGGCTTTAGTATATGAAAAAGTATGGAAATTAACTGTAAATGGGATTAAAGACATGAAATTAGCATTTAAATAAGAATTCAAAATGAAAATTGAAATTTAAATTCATTATCTATTTAGAAAGGAATTAAAGAAAAGAGGTGTTAAGAAATATACCCATTCAGGTATTAAATAGAGTAAAAAGAAATTGGACAGCATTAAATACACTCTCAAAAACTCCAAGAAAATGGTCAAAATTTTATATTGTTGCTAAAAATTCATTGTTGATAATGAGTTTTATATTAGTTTTTATAATTACTTTTTTTGAGAACATTTCTATTTCAAGAGTTTATGAGGGCATATATATACCTGATGTGGAGCGATCTGAGGAACTTCATATTAATTTAAACTTTTCAGAGCCTACAAAGATAAAGTTTATACTCCCTTATAAAATCGAAAACAATGGTTTTTATGATTTAAATGATATTAATTTAAAAATTTCACTCAAACTTGTTTATATAAATAAAGATACTGAAGAGGAATGCGTTCAAACTATTCTTACTAAAAATAATTCATATATAGAAGAAGATAGACATGTTCTTCCAGGGAATGTCCTTGAAGATTCTTTTGAAGTATATTATCAAGAATTTAATTGGAGAAATATAGATAAATATCAAAAAGAAGTAGATAAAAATAAGGATGTTAAAGTCTTAATGGACGTGTTAATTTCATTTTATTTAGTAGGAATTGAAAGAGATTGGATTTCTTTTACGGATATTGACATTTCTGGAGATGTTAACCCTAAAAATGAAAATCTTTATTCTAATCAAGCATCAACAGATAATTATTCAGAATTCCTTCGGATAACATTAATTAGCCTAACAATCTATGTTATTGCAGTTGTATCCTCCTTAGCAATCCAAAAGTACCTCAAGAATAAAGGCAGCAAATCCGATAAATTTTATATCCTCATCCGAATTCTTGTTTTTGTGAGCATTATTATTGGTTGGAGTTTATTCAGAGTTTATACAAGCAAGGAAACTACCATAGAAGGTGTTGATACGGGTGATTATGCTCTTAGATATGAAATCATAACATGGACAACAATTTTCCTAATGATTTTAATATATATAATTTTATTTTATGGGTCTCGATATCCCCGCTACTCGACAAGAAGAGGTTTTATAACATTATTAACTTCAAGTCTGGGGCTTCTCTCATTAAGTCTATGGTCATTTACATCAATAATTGAAATTCAAATTGAAAATACAGGAACAATTGTCCGTGATATGTTTCCCTCCTTAGTTCCAAGTTTAATTTCCCTCTTACTTTTAATATTATTAAATTTCTTAAATCTTATAGGTTTAAATGTATATCAACATGAATATAAACAAATAGAGATTAAGAGACCCAAGAAAAGCAATAGAAAAATATATAGGATTAAGAATAATCAAGAATTTAATCAAATTCTTTTTAGAGCAATTAAAAATCTTAATGAGGAAGCTTCTATAACAAAAATAAAACGGTATTTGAAAAAAAAAAATATAATTTTCAAGAACAAGAAAGGAGATAAATTAAATAGGTCGTATCTCGAAATGCTTGTAAAGCAGCAATTACTTGATAGAAAAGTAATAGTACTCAATTCAAAAAAAAATCAGCAGCATATTGTATATCAACTCACACAATCAACATTGAGTTTAATAGAGAAGAGTATTTAGATAAATTTTTTATTCTTGCTTTTCTAATATATATTATTTAAATTTTATACTATTATTTTCTTAGGAGGAGTTTTAAATGGTTGATGCTGAAGATACTCTTATATACGGGTATATATGGTTTATTGGATTTTTGATTGTAAGTAATCTATTATTATTTAGTCTGGGTTATACATTAAAAGACACATATATATTTATTCCAATCTGGGGGATTTCTGTTATTATTTGTGTATTTATTTATCCAATTCTCCCATTAGGAATCAAATTTTTATTAAAAAAATATAATTATAATTTAAAAATCCTATTTAATATAACAGAGGATCTTCTTGTCTGGTACTTTTTTTTTGCTCCAATTTTACATTTCTTTACTTCGATCTTTACATTAATGGGTTTCGTATTTATGGATGGAAATCATGAAAAGATCTATATTAATATAATGAAACCAGACGTAGATACAGCATACATTTTATATGGATGGTTATATCCGCTATTATGGTCAATCTCCTCAATTATCTGGTTTTTTGCATTTCCCTTAATAGCAACGATTATCACAAAAGAACCAAAAATAAAAAATAAAAAAAAAAGAGGAAGAAAGTCCATTTTATTAATATTGAAGAAGAGAAAAAAAAAGAAAGAACTCCAGGTTATCTTAAGAGAAAATTTAATTGTCCGTTCTGTGAGTTATATACAAGACAAAATTGGGATGAAAATTTATTGAAAAGATTAAAATACGAGACGGAAATGGATTTTTCAATTTCTACATGTTCTAATTGTGATAAAAAAATATTATGGTTAAATGAAACGGAAGAAATCGTGCATCCTAAAATAAGCTTAAATCCAAAACCGAATAGAGAATTAAATCAAACAATTAAAAAAATCTATGAAGAAGCTTCATTAATCTTTAATGATTCTCCTAGGGCTTCAGCAGCATTATTAAGATTATGTCTTGAAAATTTATTAACTCAAATTAAAGTACCAGGAAAAAACTTAAATGATAAAATTGGAAATTTAATTCTCAAGGGATATGATAATAATGTTATAAAAGCATGTGATTTAGTTAGAGTTCATGGAAATTTTGCCATTCATCCTAAAGAGATTAATATGGATGATAATTATAATATCGCTGAGAAATTATTTTGGTTATTAAATAAAATAGCGGATATTGAAATAATTGAAAAGCAAAAAATCAACTCATTATATGATAAAACGATACCAGATCCACAGAAAAAAGGAATAATAAATAGAAATAAAACTAAAGCTATAAAAAATAAAAAAAAGAGTTAGGATTTTTTTATCTTTATGCAACATCTTATTTTGGGAATAATCATATAAATAGAGAACAATATAGAGATCTAATGATTAAAGTAATTCCTTTTAAAAAATTGATTACAACTTAATTATTTCTTTAAATTTTTTCATCCTTGTATTATATAAATTAAAATTTGAGTCAGTAATTATATTGAGGAATAGTTCTCCAATTTTTTCTAAGTTATACTCATAACCCCCTATTCTTTTCCTTTCCTCACTTCTTTGAATTAGTTTATTCTTTAGGAGAAAGTCAATATATCTATAAAAGGTACTCTTAGGCAATAATCCAATATCCTTAACCTTTTTCCTCAATTCAGTACTTTTTATTGGAGAATTTTCTTTTAAAACCTGTAAAAGCTTTATTACTCTTTTATTTAAAAAATTTATTATAATTAGGTATCTTTTGGTTCCAAAAATCTCCATAACCTATATATAGGTAATTTCTTTTTAAATATTCCCATTTTATAGGAAATAGAGATTATGAAATATTGTCGTTCAAATCCACTAATCTCGAAAGTAGTTTACCATAGAAATTAAATTGGACTAATTTTATCCTATATTTTCGAGATCAACACCTCAAATAATAAAAAGATTTATATACGTTAATATCAATTATTTTTATTGGAGGAATAATAAAAAGTATCACTATAAATAATAAATTTCACAGAAATTAACAAGGATTTAATGAAACCTAAAAAAAGGAACACTTTAATACAAAGCCAAATAAACATTTTCGTACTACTAAAAATTATCAGCCCTTTTTTATTTATATATTAATATAAATATGAGATTTATGATGTAAATTTAAATAAAAAAAAATATGATTTAATAGAAAAAAAAGAGGAAATCAAATTATGGAAATATATACTCCTGCTTTTAATAAAGTAAGAGAGTTAATTCAAGAAGATCTTTTAAAATATATAGCAATGAATATTACTGCAGATATAAGAAAAATTAATAAATATTTTTATGAGTTAAAAGAAGAAAAAATAGGAAGTAATAGAGATTATGAATTGATAGATTTTACTTACAGCTCTCCATATAGTCCTCAAATTGAAGATCTCATAGTTGATTTAATTCGTTGTTGCCTTATTGATGAGGGACCTAATGGATATAGGCTCACAAGTCTCGGTTTAAAAATGATTGATAGAAGTACCGGCTAATAAAATGGATGATATCAATAAAAAAATTGAAGAGATAGCAAATTACATTATTAAAAATTATGGAATATCTAAAAACTTTCTAAATAATAAGGAACTATACATACATGACAATGTTTTTGGAACTTTAAAATTTACTAATTTTGAAAGAAAAATAATTAATTCTCCTTTTTTACAACGCTTAACTAAAATAAGTCAAATGGGTTTAGCAAATTTTGTATATCCTGGAGCTGTTCATAATAGATTCTCTCATAGTTTAGGTGTTTCTTATCTTGCTGAAAAAATATATGAAGAAATAATGGGAGATTCTGATGAAAGAAGTGATGAGGATAAAATTAAAGATATCAACACTATAAAGTTAGCGGGATTACTTCATGATATAGGTCATGGCCCTTTTTCTCATCTAACAGAGAATGTGATCTCCAGATTAAGAAGTCATTCTTATAAATGTAAGGGAATTGATGAACAAATAGTAGTTCGCTCAGGAGGATCTGGACAAACCAGCGCTAAGGAGCATGAATATTTAGCCTTCCACTTAATAAATTCAAAACCTATTATAAAGTTAATTAAGAATATTTATATTGATAGTGATGTCCCAATTCACTTAGATCTCATTCCTTTGTGTATAACTAATAATTCCCTACCTGGGATTGATGATGAGGGTAAATTCTCAAAGATATTTAAAGATAAATTTAAAATGTTCCTAATAAAAATAATTAATAGTTATTCTGATGCAGATAAGATCGATTATTTGTTGAGAGATTCGAAATTTTCTGGTCTACCAATACCAGCAGATACAGATAGATTAATCTCGTTTCTAACAAGAATAGAAGATGAGGATACTGGGAATTATGAATTAGGAGTTTCAGAAAAAGGAACGAGGGCATTTAACCTTTTACTACAATCCAGAGCAAAAATGTTCCCAACAGTATATTACCATCATACTACATTAGCATGTGAGGCCATATTATCTTTCGCAATAGTTGAGGCTATTCGCAATGTCAGTAAAGCTACAATACCGATTAACGATGTGGATTGGCCCCTTATTGAGTGTGGCGTTGATCTCCTAAAATACACAGATGATAAACTTCTAGAATATTTAAGAATTATTGATAATCCAATCACTAAAGATGTTGTATTGAGATTAAATAATAGGAGACATTATAGAGTAGTTAGACAATTTTATACATGGGAATTAAAGAATAGAATAGTAAAGAGCGAGGAAGAATATCAAAAAGAACTCATTGAAAACGGAGAATATGAAGAATTTAATGTTCTACTTGAAGAAGAAAGATATATTGAACATGAGATGAAGCTTACTATGCAATATAAAAAGGATTATGAACCCCAACAATTATTTAAAATATATAAATTTCTTTTTCTTTTTGAAGGTGAGGCTGAAGTTAGTTTAAATAGCATACCATATCCTTCATATGATAAAATTTTAAATTTTAAAAAAGACATATTACAAAAGGATAATTCTATAATTGAGGATTTAGAGGTAGAATTCCCTAATGTGGAACGTGATACATTAATTGACTATGTTCTTGCTCTTATAATCCCTAAAAAAAGAAATGTCTCAGAACCTTATACTCAAGAATTTATAAAAAGATATAATCACATAACTGAGAAAGAAGAATTATTAAGTTTATCGAAAATGGGCTATGATATTCCAAAAGAGCTGGATTATCAACAGCTTATATTTTTTGCTTTACCAGAATATATGGATAAGATACGGCCTCTTATCGATAACTATGCAAGGAAAATAATACCAGAGTTCTTTATTGAGAATAATAATAAATCCTGAATTAATACATATCTCTCAAGAGCTTCCAATAATTTAAGGGGCTTTATTAGATATATGCATGCTTAAGAAGTATCTCATAAATCTCATCCAAAATCGCATCAGTTAGCTTTTCCTTTAAACCTGGTTTAAATTCAATTAATTTTTCAAATAACTTCACTTTATCATTTCCTACTTGAAGTGCTATATATGTTAAGGTTGCTAAAACTTCAAATAGTTGTCCTTCTGATATTTTTTGAGTATCTATATCCTTTTTAAATGTGATATCTAAATCTTTTTTAAAACCTTGAAAATGAGATATAGCGTTAATATCTTCCTCACTTAGTTCATAGCTTTTTTTCTCTATATCATTTCGGAAATTATTCATGTGATATATCATATGTGCGATTTCAGAAGAATAAGGTCCGCGCAAGTAAAAAGTCCATTTATATGGTAATTTAATTTTCGGATTAGAACGCCCATGCGTTAAAAAATATAAAGTTTTCTGTATGATTATACGAGTTGGAAAATCCAGAGGATATTTTTTAAAAGAAGTTTTACCTTGAGTTTGCTTAATTATTTTATATAAACTTCTATCTAACATTATAGATCCAATTCTTTTTCTTTTATTTAAAATTTATGACAGTTTTGATTTAGAAAATTATTAATTGCTCAGATCCTCCGATATTTCGATAGATAATTAAAAGATCTTTTCAATTAAAAATATATTTTCTCATTTAGTAAAGATCTTAATGAATCTTTAAAAAATCCTTGATTTTATTTTTTTTAATATGGATTGGGGAGTGTACTCTTTTGAATATGATTTAAATTTTTTCCATTTAAAGACACTGAGATTTAAAAAAAAAAAAGATTACCCTCTTGATTAAATCCTATTCTATAAAAATTACTGATTTTTTAAAGTAGTGATATTTAAATATTTTATTTGATATATTAGTATTAAAGAATGAATGGTATGTGTGGACCTTATGGACCAACTTACCAACTCGTTATCTATATCCCGATGTCAAAATTGGGATATATCTTTGCACTTTCTTATTCATAGATTAAGGTAATCTCTTATTAATTCTTTTATTTTATTCATATTTGGTTCATTAATTGCTCCCAATTTATCCTTAAATCTTATATAACTGAGAGATCGCATGTGAAAAATGAGAGCAACTGAATTAGATTTTAAACCATTTTTAGCATTTCTACGGATCAAGTGTGTATTAGGAAATCTATTAGCATTTAGGTTTGAAGTAAGGGGAATTATGGTGGAAATCTCTAAATTTGGATTATCTCCTATAACTAAACACGGTCTTGTCTTTCCTTGCTCGTGTCCAAGAGTATCTGAGTCCTTAACTGTTAATTCTACAAACCATATATCTCCAGTGTTTATTATTACTTTAGTAGTCATTTTTTATTCCGAAATTTAATCTTCAGCGTTTTCCCATAACTCTAATTCCTCTTTAAGTTCTTTCGTTAGGAATTCAGGTTTGAAATTCAGCTCTTTACTTATATTAATAGCGATTGTTATTAATCGATCACTTAAATTAGGTTTCTCATTTTTAGATTTTTCAAATATTAAATCATCCATCTCTCCGGGATTTAATTGTTTTAAGAATTGCACAGTAGATACAGCTTCTAATAAATCTGCTTTATGCTCATTAAATAATTGATGTGATAATACAAATTTTCTAATTTTATCATATATTACTTTATCAGATTTTAAGGGATTAAAATCTGTTTTTAAACTTACAATTTCATTCGAGTATTCATAATAATCGTTTGTCAATGAAGGGCAATAAGGTCCATTTTTATATAAATTAAACCGATAATCCATTTCCATTCCAAGCGATTTACATAAATAAGTTAATTTTTGAAGTATTAATCTCGACTGGTAATTTTTATCATAGCTAGGATTTTCTATATTAATCTTCCAGTATTTCAATCCATCAATTAATTTTTCAATATCTTTTTTCATTTTATTCCTCCCAAATTTGATTTAATTCATTTACCCATAAAATGATTTTTTCTAACTCCTTTTTACCTGAATCAGTTATCATATAGATGGTCAATTCTTTTTTATCTAATTTTACTTTCACTTTATTTATATACCCCATTTCTGTTAAATTATTTAGATTTGACTGTAGTTTACCATCTGAAATGTTTAATAATACTTTTAACTCACGATATTGAATACCATCTTTTATGTATGAAGCCAAAGCTAATATTAAACATCTTATTAAATTAAAAACATTTGAATTGATCTTTTTTGAATTTTCAATTATTTTTTTCATAATATTTTCTTGGGTATTATTCATTTTTAACTAATATTATTATAAACTTAAAATATTTAAACTATGTGATTTACTTTCAAAAAAAAAGTAGATTTAAAAGTTATTTTTTTTATTATTTTATCAAGTAAATTATTAAAAACACATAATTAAAAAAAAAACGATAGAAATGTATGAAATTCTTGGTTTATTAATGATAGTTATCACAATGATAACCACGATTGTTCATTTAGTACTTGATATTCTAAGTGAAAAAAATAGAGAAAAAATAGATAAGGAGAAAATAAGAATAGAACAAGGAAAAATGTCATTAGAACAAGTTAAAGCGGGAATATCCTTGGTAAATGATTTTTTTCCTCAGTTTAAAGATCTCACATCTTTAATTTTAGAAGATCCATCTAAATATAAAGAAAAACTTAAGGATATTCAAGAAAAAACTAAACAAATCCAAGATATTAATAAATAAACCTAAAAAAACTGAAAAAGACTCATGGTTCAGGCCCAGAGAGAATGTGAAAATAAGAGTGAATATTCTAAAGAAAAATTGTTTTATATAAAAAATTA
>JAEOTJ010000133.1 GCA_016839905.1 Promethearchaeota archaeon
CTATACTGCGTTCTGGTGTCTTCCCTAAGAATTGTTCAAACTTTTGTAGAACACTAGGCATTCTGGTAGGTCCACCAACTAGGATAACCTTATCTACAGCTCCTTTAGATAACCCCGTATCTTGTAATGCTTTCTGAATAGGTGCATCAAGTCTCTTTAATACGGGTTCTATCAACTGTTCTAATTTAGCTCTGGTCAATGTCATATTCAAATGTTTTGGTCCCTCATTCGTTGCGGTAATATAAGGTAAATTCAAATCGGTGCTGAAGGATGTAGATAATTCAATCTTAGCTTTTTCTGTAGCTTCACGCACTCTCTGAACTGCCATAGAATCCTTTTTTAAATCGACTCCTTGATCTCTGTTGAACTCATCAATTATGTAATCGACTAATATTCTGTCCATATCGGTACCTCCTAATTGAGTGTCACCCGCAGTTGAAATTACTTCAAATACCTTATTATCCATCTCCATAATGGTCACATCAAACGTACCTCCACCTAAATCTAAGACCGCAATTTTCATTTGAAAACCCTCTTTATCTAAACCATAAGCGACAGCAGCGGCAGTGGGTTCATTGATTAAACGCTTTACATTTAATCCTGCGATCCTTCCCGCATCCTTGGTCGCTTGTCTTTGGTTATCGTTAAAGTAGGCAGGAACCGTAATAATAGCATCTGTTACTTCTTCCCCTAAATAAGCTGACGCATCTTCCTTTATCTTTCTTAAAAGCATTGCAGAAATTTCTTGAGGGGTGTAATCCTTGCCATCAATAGTTACCTTATATGATGTTCCCATTTTCCTTTTAATCGCAGTAATTGTCCTATCCGGATTAGAAATTGCTTGCCTTCTTGCAGGTTCTCCTACTAACCTCTGACCATCTTTCGTAAAAGCTATAACTGATGGAAAGGCTTTCCCACCTAATGTAAGCCCCTCCGCACTTGGAATAATTGTTGGTTTTCCTCCTATAAGTACAGCGGCTGCTGAGTTGGATGTTCCTAAATCAATTCCTATTATTTTTCCCATTATTTTTCACTTCCTTTTTATTTTATTTTTAATTTCTCATTGAGTTTTTTTATATAAAATTGAATTTTTGGAAATTATGACCTTTGCAGGTCGTAGAACTTTGTTATTAAAAAAATACACTTTATCTAATTCTTCTATTATAGTATTTTCAGGGAGATTGCTTTCAATACAATTCAATATTTCATGTTTATAAGGATCAAAGATTTGTCCTTCGGAATTCATGGGTTTCACACCCTCCTCTTCAAGTATCTTTTCGTAATTCTGTAAAATCATCTCAATACCTTTTCTGATCAACTCATCAATTCCGTTTGCTTCCAATACTCTTAAAACTCGCTTTAAATCGTCAAAGTGGTTAATCAACTTCAGTAAGATTTATTTCATAGCATAGAGTTTGTAATTTTGATTTTCACGATCTATTCTCTTTTTATAATTCTCGAAGTCTGCCTGAACTCTTAATAAAGATTTTAGATATTTTTCATTTTCCACTTTCAATTCTTTGTACGGTCTAGCATCTACTTTTAAATCTTTTAAAATTTCCTTTAATTCCTTATTTTAAAGTCTTAATGTTTTAACTTGACTAACTGCAGATTTATGATTCTCCGCATGCTCTCTTAAACCTTGAAACTCTTCTTTAGAAATTTCTATCTTATTTGAAGCTTTATTTCTGTCCTCAAATACCATATTCAAAGGCTCTACATTTTTTTTCTAAATTAATCTCAATTGATTAAGTGTTTTAAAAAAAAAAAAAATTTTTTAGAAAAATAAGTTGATTGAGATTCCTAGCAATAATCCTAAGAGATATGCTAAGACTATGTAAATGATTATTGCGATTATTACTACACCAATAGCGGTGACAAAACCCGTTGAATGCCTGACACTTATAATGGCAAACATGATGATGACGCCTATAATTAATCCTATTATTCCCCACATAGAAAAAACGGCTACTATAATTGTACAAATTAAAACCGTGAGAAATACCGCACTAAAAGATTCATTTATTGCTTTATCTACAAATCCGATCGCAATCTTCAGTATAATAGTAACTACAACTAGAAATATGATAAAGAGTAAAATCGCAAATAAGATACCCTCAGGGGTACTTAAGTTGTTTGTCCAAGGTTGTAAAATCATTTTAAAACACTCATTTATTTTTATTTACGCTTATTATTTAGAATTTAAATATTATTTGTTTTTGCTTATATTTAACGTTTTTACTTATAGATTATTAGTAGAATTCTTATAATTTAGTCTTGGTAATAAATTTACATTCCATAAAAGGTTGATTGGCGAATGAAAGTGGATAAAAACGATAGAGAAAAAATTATGAAGCTATTTACCATGATTGGTGCGTTAATATTGAATTAACTGAGATTCACATTTATTGATTCGGTATTTATAGATTTAAGTTGATTTTTAACTACTTGTTGCTGGACTGGCAGGAACACCAGGATGTCTAATCTTTTCCCTTTCTGATATTTTTTGTGCAAGCTCTTTCTGTAGATCTGCTAATCTATTCTGCTCTTCTTGGATTCCTTCTTTAATTTTTACAATTACCTTTCTTTATTTAACAATGTTTATATTTACCTAAATTGTAATTGGATGTCTTATTTTATCAAATTCAGAAATCTTCTTAGCTATATCTCTTTTTAAATCTGCAATCTCGTTATGTTTCTTCTGAATTTTATCTTTCAAATCAATTAAATCCTTCCTTTGTTCAATTAAGGATTTATTATCATTCTGAAAAGCTTTTTCAGCTTTTTTAAGTTTTTCAACAGGATCTTTTGATCTATATAACTTAATATATTTTCTGAGATTATTTGCATAAGATTTACGGATTTTTGCAATTTTTTTGGTTTGGTTAGCTAATTTCACCTTGATCTCGACAATTTCTTCTTCTACAGCAATGATTTTTTTATTAATCTCTGCCACTTTCTTGATATTTTCTGAAAATTTTTCATTATATATCGCTAATTCCTCATCTTTTTTTAGGTCAACAGGATCAGCATCAATTAAACCATTACTCTTGGATTTTCTCTTGCCTTAGCTACGCCTACTCGCGGTTTTGCGAGATTTAAAGTAAGTTTAGCTTTTTTTAGTTCTAGTTTTTCTATAATTTTCAATTTATTACCTAATTC
>JAEOTJ010000057.1 GCA_016839905.1 Promethearchaeota archaeon
TAATTATTATAGATATAAAAAAAGTAGTATTATTAAGGGGAGATTTATGGAAAATTATTGAAAATTAACTGTATTGTTAGGATTGGGGCTTTTTATGATTGCTTTAAATATTTTTAATAGAAATTTATATTAATTAAGACTTGGTCTTTTATCTTGCCATGGGGCTACTTCCTCAAAAGCCTGTGATACTTGAAGCACGGAGACCTCACCAAACCTTTTACCTACGATTTGCATTCCGATAGGTAATCCATCGCTCGACCAACCGCAAGGAATTGATGCTGCGGGATGGCCACTCAGATTGAAAGGGTATGTATATGACATCCATTCACTAAGACCTACCATTTTTCCATCGATTTTAAACCTATCAAAAATGGATTTCCCTAATTCAACAGCTGGGCATGCAGTTGTTGGAGTAATTAAAATATCATAGTTTTTAAAATGTTGAGCCACATTCTCATTCATCATTTCTATTTGAATGTCCGTTACTTTTATCTCTTTAGCACCGAAATGAAATCCTAATTCAACCATTTGAGCTAAAGTGGGTTCAATTTTATCTTTCCATTCATTTAAAAGGCGTGCTCCTTCTAATACACGAGAAAAAGTTGTAGACCAGAGAATCCCTAAAAGCATGAATGGATCTTTTATTCGAGGTCGTTTTATTCCAAAAAGAGTTCTTTTTGAATTCTTAAGATCAATTGAACTACTTTCTTCAATATCCCAATCAAATTTCTCGAGTTTTTCAATACCTTTCATTACACATTTTCTAACTTCAGGATCAAGAGTTTTTGCAATCCCTAAATTTAACGCATACCCAATTTTTAACTTTTTAGGGATTTCTTTAAGCTTCTCAAGGAAGCTATAGTTTGGTTTTGGAATAGAATATTTATCTGAATCATCTTCACCTACTAATATATCTAACATTAAGGCTGCGTCCTTTACATATCTTACGATGGGCCCTTCCTGGCTGATGGTTGAGATTGTACCTCCAAATTTTGCAAATGTATGAGGAATTCGCCCAAGATTGGGTTTAATTCCATAAGTACCACAAAAAGAGCTTGGAATTCTAATGGAACCTCCTCCATCTCCTCCAAGAGCTAAAGGGCCTAATCCAGAGACTACAGCTGCTGCGGCTCCACCACTTGAACCTCCTGGTGTCCTTTTTAAATTCCAAGGATTCAATGTTGGCCCAAATATCAAATTATCCGTGAATGGGGCATATCCAAATGGCGGAAGGTTGGTTTTTCCCAAAAAGACTGAGCCCGCTTCCCGTAATCTTTTGACTGGTATACCATCCTCAGTAGGGACATAATTTTCAGTTATCTTACAGCCAAAAGTAGTCCTAATATCTTTAGTTTCTACTTCATCCTTAATAGAAACAGGAACTCCGTGCAATATACTTAATTTTTCCCCCTTTTTCACCATATCATCTGCTTTTTTAGCCATTTCTCTCGCTAAATCAAAAGTAGTAGTACAATAAGCGTTGATTATTGGATTTATCTTCTCTATTCTTTCAATAATAATTTCAGTAATTTCTGATGAAGATAATTCTTGAGTTTTAATTTTTTCTGCCATATCACAAGCAGACATAAAGCAAATTTCTTCTTTATTCATATTTTTCCATCTAAATTTTATTTATATTGATATTTATCTTATTTTTATTTAAACATTAATCCTTAATAAATGAGAATTATAAATAATATTTATATGAAAATTGAGACACCGAGTGAAAAAATTAATAAAACTTCCAAATATATTTCAAGTTATTGGGGTGAATTAATTAATAATCCTAATAAATCACATGAAAATTTTCCTGTCTCTAATCCTTATGTAAGTCCCTCGAAAAAATTTAATGCTCTTTTTTACTGGGATAACTATTTTGTGATTTTAGGTTTAATGATTGAAGATAGATATAATTTAGCTAAAGGATCGGTTGAAAATTTTATTGATGAGATAAATCATTTAGGATTTATTCCTAATTATAATGGTCCAAATTGGATTTCTAAAACCAGATCCCAACCGCCTTTTTTCTGCATGATGGTTTATGAAATATTTTGTCATAATGATGAAAAAGAATTATTAAAATCCTTTATTGAACCTTTAAAGAGAGAATATCAATATTGGACAAGTCCTCCAAAATTATATAAATTGGGGTTATCTCGATATTATGACTCTAGTTTTTGGTCAAAATTACAACCTTATTCTACAATTGCAGAATCAGGATGGGATATTACAAACCGCTTTCGTAATATCAAAAAGAGTTTACCAATTGATTTAAACACATTATTATTCTTATATGAAAAGAATATCCCTCGATTTATGAAGATTCTAAATGTTCTTGATAGTAAGAAAGAAAAGGATTGGCAAGAGTTAAGGGATCAAAGATTAAAAATAATAAATAAATATATGTGGGATAAAAATCGAAATTATTATTATGATTATTCTATTAAAAAGAAGCAAGTCGAAAGATCCTCAAGTTTAGCAGGATTTTTTCCCGTATGGAGTAGATTAGTAAAAGATGAAAAAGTTCATTCGTGTGTAGAAAAACTCTTAGAATTTCTAGAACCTGGAGGATTTGTAACTACTCTAGATAATAAATTTGATGGTTTCTGGAAACCTTTAAGTCTTTTAGGATTACAATGGTGTTATCCTATCGGTTGGGCACCATTACAATGGATTGCTAATAAAGGACTTTGTAATTACAATTATGATAAATTGGCATCAAAAGCATCATTGAGATTTATTGAGATGATCTCAGATATTTTTATAAAAAAAGGAGCTATTTTTGAAAAATTTAATGTTATTGAAAAATCAATTAATCTAAAATCTCATTATAAAATGCATGCAGGTTTTGGTTGGACTAATAGTATTTTCCAAACCTTATTAGTTAGAATTATTTTAGGTATTGAACCTTTATTTAATCACAGAGTAAGATTCTCTCCCCGAATACCTCCTTCTTGGCAAAATCAATCTATAAATGCTTCATTTAAGAATTATCCTAAATTAGGTTTAGATTTAACTTTAACAATAGATTATAAAGAGGATAATAAAGTAAAATATCAAATTGAATTGAATGAATCTTATAATTTTAAATTACAATTTTACAAGAATATTGAGGAAAAATTCGATTCAATAATGATCAATGATGAGGAAAGAATAGGAGATTTTGATATCCAAAAACAAGAGAATAAAATTGAAAAAAAAATAATTGCAATCTCCAAAAATGATATTGTTTTAAAAAATGGGCAGAATTTTATTCTTTTTTAATCAAAAGGATTCATAATTAATCGACAAAAAAGGATAATTTTAATTTTATAACAATACTACTAATACGTAATCACCAATAGTTTAATACTAATTATATAAAAAAAAAAAATTTAAGAGTATATTATTTAAAAATGATTGATAAATGGAAAGAATATATTTCACAACTAGAGAAAATTGAAGGTAAAAAATCTTGGGATTACATTTATCCGATAACTGATGAAGTGGTTGATGCGAAAGTTTCAGCTCAGGATGCAAGTAAAATAAAAGTGGAGAAATCATTGATTTCAAAATCGTTAGAATGGGATTGGAAAATTGTTATGGATTTTGGATGTGGAATTGGGGCTCAATTTCCCTTATTCAATAATGAAACAAATAAAGATAAATTCTTAATTGGTGTTGACCCTGATGAATCAAGAATTATTAAGGCCTCTAAATATGCTTCTAAAACATTAAAAAATATTAATTATAAACTGATTCATGGCGGAATTAATGTTTTAGAAAAAGCACCTTCTGGATTGACTTGTGATTATATTACGTGTATTCAAGTTCTTGGTCATATATCAAAGAGAATGATTAATCGGATTTTGAATGGATTTTATAAAATACTTAGCCCTAAAGGACGATGTACTATCGCCTTTCCAATAATTGGAGAAGACTTTAAGAATAATGTCGATGCTTTAGGATGGGATGGAAGTACAGATTTTAATCATCTTGTAGATTTTAATTTTTCTCCAGGAGAAAAGGGTTATCGAAAATTAGTTAGTTTGGAAGTTTTTAATAAAAAGGCTAATAAACCTAGAGAAAAACTTCTTCCCGTTCGATGTTTTTTAATAAAAAATTTTCCTGATGCTAATAAGATTAAAACACCCTTTGAGTTAAATAAAGTTCCAGAAACCGTGGCAAATTATATCAATGATAAATTTTCTGTGGAAAAAGCTATCATCTATTCAATTCATGTGGATGACAAAAATAAGATATTTCCTATTGGTGACATGATGATTTATCTAAAAAAAAAATAAAATGAGGTATAATGGCAGGTTTAGAAGATATTTTCAACATGGAAATGATACTTTTTGATATTGTACTTCCAATAGTCCTATTCATTGGAGCTTTTGCAATTCAAGAAATAAGACAGAGAGGAAGAAGGAAGAAATTTGAAGCGGTCTTTGGGAAGGCTACCAAAGAACATGAAAATATTTTGGTAATCGTACCGCTCTGGAGAGTAAAAGATGCTTCTCGTGATGAAGTACGCTTTGTGAGGGAATTATTAGATGGTTCAGAAGAGAAATATTTTGGACCAGATGATCTAATGGCATTTGATGATCTAGAATCAACTTCAATGACCACATCCATTTTCGAGGAGTTCTATTCCAAGCCCTTTGAATATTTAATGGATAATGATGAGAGCTTAAACGTGGATGATAAATGTATAATCATGCTTGGAGGTCCAAATACAAATTCAAGAGTTAAAACAATCTTAGACAAGACAAAAAAAGATTTATTTGAATTTAAATATGAATCCAACGAATTTGGAATTACTGATGTTCGAGATGATAAATATTATGATTGTACTGGTGAATGGGAATATGGTGTTATACTCCGACTTCCAAATGGAAAAAAAGGTTATTATTTTATTCTCGCAGGACTAAGTTCGATTGGAACCCACGCAGCAGCAAAATATTTCAAAAATCACTGGGAAGATTTAAAGAAAGCTAAACCGGATATGGGCATATTACTTCGCATGCCTCGTGGAGACCCCTCAAGTTATGTAATGGTAAAAGAATATGGATTAAAATAAGAAAACACAAGAGGAAGAAAAATGTCTAATGGTATAGATTTGATGGATTTTAGCACTTTTTTATTTAGTATAGGGATACCTATATTATCATTTGCTTTAGGTTGGTTAATTCCAAAAATAAAACACTTCTTTAAATTCAGGGATTTTAAAAAAGTGTTTGGAAAAGTTGCTGTAAATCATGAAAATTTAGTGGTTGCAGTACCTTTCTGGAAAGTATTAGATGCTCCAGTAGATACTATTCGTTTTCGTAAAAAATTATTAGATGGCTCGTTTCATGAAGCATATGGTCCAACTGAAACTATTGCGGTGGCAGATTTAGGTGCAATTATAGAATTTGAAGCCTTAGTCTCTAATTTTCATCCAAGACCTCCAAGTTACATGCTTGATGTTGATAAAGCAATCGATATTGAAAATAAAACGATAATTGCAATAGGCTCTCCTGTCGCAAATGTAAGAACTACAAATTTCCTTAAATTATCGTCACAATCCTTTTTGGACTTCTTTTGGCAAGAGGAATCGGCGGAACATCCCGCGAGATTAGCAATTCAAGATCTTACAGCGGATCATATTTATGATTGTTCTGGAGATGTGGAATATAGCATGATCCTTAGAATGGAAAATTGGCTTTCTAAAGGAGCTTACCTTTTTATTATTGCAGGTCCTCATGCTGAAGGCACTCATGCAGCAGGGATATATTTACGAGAGAATTGGAAAATATTTAAAAAAGCCAAACCGAACGCAGCTGTTCTTTTAGGAATGCCTCGTGGTAAGTTTACTGAGTTTCATGTTGAAAAAACCTATGGAATAAATATTAAAAATTAATACGAAAATAAGGAGGATTAAGATAATAGAAAAGTTTAATAACTCCTAATTTTATTTTTTTATTTTCCTTTTTCTGGATTAAGTTTAATTTTCGAAATACATATTTTTTTTCATATCTTATTTCTTTTTTATGGTAATTAAAATCGAAAAAAAATATCCCGTTTCTACTATCATCATTGATAATCCTGAAGTAAAAAATGCTATAGATAGTACCTCCGCAGCTGAACTCGCGGATGCATTCCGAGATTTTGAACAAGATGAACAAGCATTAGTTTCTGTTCTATGGGGTGCTAATGGAACCTTTTGTGCAGGTGCAAATCTTAAAAGTATTGCAGCAGGGAAAGGAAATCGAATAGATACTAAAGGAGATGGTCCAATGGGACCTTCAAGGATGATGTTATCTAAACCAGTAATAGCCGCCGTGGCGGGTAATGCGGTTGCAGGTGGGCTTGAACTTGCACTCTGGTGTGATCTAAGAGTAGTTGAATCGAGTGCAATTTTTGGGGTCTTTTGTAGACGGTTTGGTGTCCCTTTAATTGATGGAGGTACAGTGAGACTTCCAAGATTGATTGGGTTAAGTAGAGCTATGGATATGATTCTCACGGGACGACCAGTTACTGCCGAAGAGGCTTTCTCATGGGGGCTTGCCAATCGTATAGTTCCTAATGGAAAATCAAGAGAAGAAGCAGAAAAGCTAGCAAAAGAAATTGCACAATTCCCAAAAATATGCATGCAAAATGATAGATTATCCACATATCAACAATTTGGTATGGACCTTAAAGACGCTATAAAAAATGAGTTTGATTTCGGAGTTAAGTCTTTAGCAAGTGGAGAATATTTGAAGGGAAGTGTTGCGTTTACCAAGGGAGATGGAAAGCAATGAAAATTTTTGAGGTGATATAATGATAAAGTTTGAAGAATTAAGAGTTAAAACTCCTAAAAGGGAAGTCCTTGTAAATATTACGAGTGAGATTAATAAAATAGTAAAAAAATCCGGAGTAAAGAAAGGTGTATGCAAGATTTTTATTCCACATACCACAGCAGGCATAACTATCAATGAAAACGCGGATCCTGCCGTGATGAGCGATATAATCAATTATCTTAAAGTGTTGATTCCTCAAAGTGGTGGCCAAATTGCGTTTAGACATTTGGAAGGGAATTCTGATGCACATCTTAAAAGTACATTAACTGGTTCTTCTCTTGATGTAATCATACACGATGGCAGCTTAGTCTTGGGCACGTGGCAAGGCATAATGCTAGCTGAATATGATGGTCCCCGTCATAGGAGAGTTTACGTACAAGTTCAAGGAGAATAAAATTAAAAACATAATAAATAACAACATTATTTTTCAAGTTTTTTTTTATCATTATTGAACATCAATTCAATTCATTATTATTTATTAGCGAAAAAATTAAATCTTAGAATTCATAAAATCATAATAATAGAAGTATTAATTGAGGAATTTATGATGGTTACGAAAGAGCAAATGATTAATTACTTACAAACACATGATCTTGGTTTTGGATTTAAAGAATTACATGATATCGTAATAGATAAGGATAATTGTAGCTTTTGTGGGGCTTGTATTGCCCTTTGCCCAAGAATCGGTAAGAATGAAACCAAGCCAAAACTCTTGGAATATGATCCAGAATGCTCTACGTGTTTCAAGTATTGTGCGAGAACATTTTTTCCATTAGAAGTGTTTGAAAAAGAGATTTTTAATAATGAGGTATTAATAAATCCATTTATTGGGCATTTTATCAAGAGCACTGTCGCAAGGAGCACTAATGACTCAGTTCTCAAAGTGGCTCAAAATGGTGGAGTCGTTTCTACAATTCTCATTCATGCATTAAATACTGGATTGATAGATGGAGTTCTCGTTACAGGTAAGGACGAGAAATGGGAACCAAAACCCTTTATAGCAAGAACCCCTGAGGAGATATTAGCTAATGCTGGGTCTAGATATACAATTGCACCATCATTAATTACATATATCGATGCAATTCAAAAATTCAAGCTCAAGAAGCTTGCATTTGTAGGAACTCCTTGTCAAATCCAAGTCGTACGAAAATTGCAATTACATTCACCAATTTCTGAGGAATTTGGTAAGTTTAAATTAATCATTGGACTTTACTGCTCTTCAAACTATTCACAGGATTTAATGAATAAATTTGTTCAACAAGAACTTAGAATACCATTAAGTAATGTAAAGAAAATCGATATTTCACGTGGAAAATTCTTGGTATATACTAACGATGGAAATGTTAAAAGCATTCCAATAAGAGACACGAAGGAATATAGTTGGCCTTCTTGTCAACACTGTAGGGATTATACTGCCGAATATGCTGACATTTCAGTAGGGAGCGTGGGGGCTCCAGAAGATGATTGGAATAGCGTGATTATTCGCACTGAGGTCGGTAAAAATGTTTTTGAAGATGCTGTATCTGATGGAAAAATCAACGTAGCAGATAACATTGATATCTCGAAAATTGAAAAAGAATGTCTTCGAAAGAAATCACAATTAACCAAGGTCGATGAAAAAGTCTTATCGGCAATGAAACTTCTAAATGATTCTGATTTTGAGATAAAAACCTATACAAGTCTTATTTCTTTAGGACTTGCTGATGCGTCAATGCTGAGTAGAGTAATGAAGGTTGAGGAAGGAGAAGTTCAAAATGCTCTTGATTCTTTAAAAAAACGTGAATGGATATTAGAAACTAATGGAATTCATAGATCTGTCAACCCTAGTAAAGTTATTCAAGATGAAATGAACAGATTTAAAAAGAAATTTGAGGAGAAAATCAAGAGAATAAAATCGGAGGCCTTAGACGATCTGGAAACTCTCTATATGCAAAATAATATGATGTACGTGAAACATAAGGACTTAACTGATACAATCTCAGAAAATAAAGAATAAGATCTTTATTTCAAATAAAAAATTAAAATTTTTTTTCATGAATAAATTTCGCGTGGCAATTACGCCATATAGAAGTAAAATTAAATCTGTTAAAAAAGCTATTGAACTTTCAGATGCTTTTAAAAATCTTTCAGGTAATGAAAAAGTTTTTTTAAAGCCAAATATCGTCTATTGGTTTACTGATCCGTTATATCCAAAGTATGGAATAGTGACAACATCTCGTGTTGTTGAAGATACTATTATTGCTCTGAAAGAACGTGGAATAAAGGATATAACAATCGGAGAAAGTCCTGTACCCTTAAACCCAAATGATTTTAAAACCATGCATCATGCTTTTGAAACTTTAGGTTATAATAAATTTAAAAAACGGTATGATGTAAAATTATTAAACATATTAGAAGGTTCTTTTGAAAAAATTGATCTCGGGGATGGAATTGAATTGAATTTCAATACAGATTTCTTATATTGCGATCATATAATCAGTCTTCCTGTCCTAAAGACACATTCTCAAGTAAAAGTGTCGTTATCTATAAAGAATTTAAAAGGATTAATTGATATTAATTCAAGAAAAAAATGTCATTCCCCTGATAAAGAAAAAGATCTAGAAGTCTATATTTCTCGGCTTCCAAAACATCTTCCACCTACTTCCACGATAATTGATGGAATTTATACAAATGAAATGGGTCCAGGTTTTGAAGGAAAAGTGAGGAGAAAAAATATTTTAATAGCCTCTTCTGATTTATTTTCTGCCGATAAGGTAGGAGCGAAAATTCTTGGATATGATCCTTCTAAAATCCCTTATTTTGTTCATTATGCTAAGAATAATAATAGACCAATAGATTTTTCGGATGTGGAAATTGTAGGGAGGAAAATTGAAAGGGCCCAAGATTTTCATGAATATAAATTCCCATTCACCGAAGGTGGTTTAAATCCATTAGCTTATGAAAAAATGGGAATAAAAGGCATATCATATCGTCAGTATGATGATACTATCTGTACGTTTTGCACGATCATCACATCAGCGATGATGACGGCTATTGGTTTAGCATGGAACGGAGATCCATGGGACGATATAGAAGTCTTATCTGGAAAACGAATGGAACCAACTCCAGGGAGGAAAAAAACCATTTTGCTAGGACAATGCATGTGTAACAAGCATAGAAATAATCCAGATATAAATGAGATGATACCCATAAAAGGTTGTCCCGCTAAAATTGAGAATGTAATAAATGCTTTATATAAAGCAGGAATAGATATAAATCCTGATGTTATTAAAAATTATGATAAAATTGCGGGTTTAAAAGGATTATTTTATAAACATCGTTTTAATGAATTTGATGAGTCATTTTTTATTGAAGATGTCGAACCTGTAAATGCTCCCCCTTTAGATAATATTGGAGCATGTCAGTTTTATTTTGATAATGATAAAGACTCCGCTCAAGTGCCAAAAAAGCAAGCCAAGTTTGAAGTAAAATTCTTTGGCTTAATTGGAGAGAAGAATACAAATCTTATAAAGAATATCATAATTGAAGGTCCAAATGGTTATGAATTTAAGTTTGAGAATCAACGATTTGACTTTATGAACGGAAATGGATATATCGTGGATAACATGTATTATGGACTGATTAAATACCTTGCTTTTGATAAAAATGGCTTTTTAGAGGATGGAAAGTATACTTTTACAATAGAATATTGGAATAATGATATAAAAAAACGTTCTAGGATCTTAAAGACTAGTGATAGACTATTAAAGGATTATTTAGCAGTAAAAGATAAAATTATTTTCTCTCATGAAAAAAAACCTGCTTATAAAGATGATCCTAGAATTTTTATTAGTACTCAATGGACGACTCTAAAGGAATTAGGTGGTATTGACGCCTATTATGCGAATCGTGTTTCTGAAGGGAATACTACTTATATAAACCTTCATGACTTAACTTTCTATGATGATATCTCCATGTTATCACAATTAATGCCTTCGTATGGATTAAATAATGGCTCCGCATTAGCAAATACTCGATGGA
>JAEOTJ010000047.1 GCA_016839905.1 Promethearchaeota archaeon
TCTTCCATGCTTACATCATTAGGAAGTGCTTTTATCATCTCAATAATATTTTCCTTTTCTGTTGCCATTATAGTTAACCTCATTGAATAAAAAAATAACTATTAGAGATATATTTTCAATCTCTATAAATTTTTTATTAGTAACCCTGAGCATTGTTCATACATCCCTCTAAAAAGGAATAATGAAATAGATATCTGAATCTATAATATAAATTCCTGAATCAGAATTCCCACCATTCTTTTTATGAATTTTATTAAATCCCCTGTAAGATACTTATATACTATAAAAAATTTAAGATATTAAGTGGATTAATTCTTAATTTAATCGAAAACCAAATAATAACTATTCCTAATTGCATTGGAAATTTGAAAAACTAAGAAATTTAAATTTTAAAATCTCTTCAAAATCAAATGAATCCCCATATTAAATGCCAAGATTTCAGCTTGTATTGCCATTCCTTCAACATTATTAGCAATTTAAAATAGAAACAATCCCGTTTGACTCTCAATCGTTTTAATTATGATATTTATATCATCCTCATATTTCTATGGTATTTTTGGTCCTAAAAGTAGTCTTAATAAGAACTGCTTAGCAAAATTCAAAATTTATGAGCAAATTTAAATTCTTTATTTTCTATGTTTAACATATGACAATAGTTAATATTAGCAATCATGGAAGAATCACAATCCCATCAGAAATGCGTAAAAAATACGGATGGAAAGATGGTGATAAAGTGATAATTATTGATCATCCTTTAGAAGGAATAAAAATATTACCATATCTCTCAGAAAAGAAACTACAATCAGTATTAGATAAAGAAACTAGTTTTAAGATTATTGAAGAAATCTCTAAAGAACGCAAAAAAGAGATAGAAAATGAGAAAAAAAACTTGTATAAGAGGTAGTTTTAATAAAAAATACAATTTTTCTTGATACGGGTGTAATTAGCTTGTATCAGAGTAATCATGAAGAAACAGTGGAAGAAATCAAAATTAAAAAAAAAAATCAATACAATTTCATTTCATCTGAATTGAATTATATTGAGTATTTCAATCATTTATGTAGAGAAAAAGGGAAAATAAATGCTCAAATTATAATGGAAAATTTACGAAAAGGAAATTTTGTTGAATTTATACCTGTTAGCGAGAATATATCAATATTGGCTGGAGAGCTTAAATGTAAATACAAATTCCTCTCAATGGTAGATGCAATTATAATTGCTGAAGCGTTAAATCGAAAAATATTTATTTATACTACAGAGACTCAATTCAAAGATGTAGATAATCTTAAAGTTAAAAAAATCAGTTATTAAGATAATATCTACGAGTTATATCATTTTTTACTCGCATATTTCATTATATAATTTTTAATTCGATAATTTGACATTACCAATTTAGCAGCATTTATCTTAATGGCTGATTTTGGCATTCCATATACAATGCATGTTTCCTCTGATTCTGCAATTGTGGATCCTCCGGCATTCTTAATTGCTTTAAGTCCGGCTGCACCATCCTTTCCAATACCCGTTAATATAATGCCTAAAGTGTGGTTTTTATAAACCTTAGCAGCGGATAAAAACAAAACATCCACTGAAGGAATGCAAAAATTCACTGGTTGTCCTTTAAAAGTATTTATACAAGGAATACTTTGTCTAACATGTATCTTGACATGTTTATTACCGGGAGCAATATATACATTCCCAGGAAGAATTTTTTCATCATTTTCTGCTAACTTTACATTGATTTTACAATAATTTTTTAATGATTTTGAAAAGGTTTTAATGAAACCTTCATTCATATGTTGCACGACTAATATTGGACTGGGGAGGTCTCTTGGAAGGTCCTTCAAGATTAATCTTAAAGTTCTTGGCCCACCAGTACTTGTTCCGATAACGATAATGTTAGTTTTCAGACGGACCTTAGAAATAAGTTTTCTCAAAGGAGTTTCTTTAGAGACAAGTGGAGTTGGAAGTACTTCCTTTGTTACACTCTTAGATATGAGAATAGATTTTTGTAGGGCGCCCCTACGTGTTTTATAGGTTTTTTTTACTCTTGATGCAAGTAGAACTTTTTCTATTAACTCTGCCTTAAATCTCGGAAATTCTTCTTTCCATATCCCTTTAGGTTTAACAATATAATCAAATGCTCCTAAAAGAAGTGCATGAACAGACGCATCTAATGTAGATGGACCTAGAGCAGAAAAAATGATAGTTGGTATCGGATAATGTTTTGATAAATACTTGAAAGTCTCTAAACCATCCATTTTTGGCATTATTAAATCTAATAATAATACATCTGGATTATATTTCGCAATTAACTCAATGGCTTGTTCTCCGTTTCTGGCTACAGCACAAACATCGATTTGTGGATGGTCGGAAAGCATTTCAGAAATTATTTTACGTTGAAACGCTGAATCTTCGGCAATTAATAGTTTTATAACCATTGAATAATTAATCTATTTCTATAATTTAAAACTCAACATTTCAAAATAAAAGGTTAAAATTTAAATTATTCTTATAAGAAATTAATTATCTTCTATTTTTATACCTAATTCAGCTATTTTCTCACGTATATAATCGCTGAGTTCATAAAGCTTTTGTTCCCGCAGTCTTAATCTTGTTTCTTTTAGAATTTCTAATAAACCATTAATTAATTTATCATCCTCTCCCATAATTTCTATACCTCCCCTTTCTAATTGTTTTTTTAAATTCGGAAATATACCAAATATTTTATCAA
>JAEOTJ010000134.1 GCA_016839905.1 Promethearchaeota archaeon
ATAAACAAATATATTCTAGATTTTAAGAGAGTTTTCCAAATCAAGGGAAGATCATGATCAAATACGTCTATGGAAAATTTAATAGTTCACAAACCTACCAGATGGATTTATAAGGTAGATTAATAAAATATTAATGGTCATATTTAGTACATGAAAAAGTAAGATTGTAATGAATGAAGAAGAAAAGAGGAAAAACGAGATCCTAAATGATCTTAAGCAAATTCAAAATTTAGTAGATTATGATCTAGCAGAAAGGTTTATTATAGAGTTTTCCATCGACCGTTTTCAATTAGAAGAAGGAATTTTAGTAGAATTGATCCAGATAAAGGAGGAATTAAGAGAGAATCGTGATTTCATTGAGATCCTTTCAGAACATAATGAAACTATTGTTGAAAAATGTCTACAAATAATTGGAATTGATGAACTTATTGATATATTAAAATCTAAGAATTAAAAGAATTAGAGGGTTTTTTTTTTTTAAGATGATTTTAACTTTCTAAATATTTTTGGAAAATATTTAAGGTATTTTTCATCATTCAATCATAAAGGATATAATTATTTATAAAAAAAATGATGTTGTATGGTAATAGAGACAAATATAACTAAAATGTTAGGGATCAAACATCCCATAATAGGAGCTCCAATGGGTCCATTTTACACCACAGAATTAACCATTGCTATTTCTGAAGCTGGAGGGTTAGGTGTTTTATCGCACTCTAGTTTGATAAGCGATTTTGAGAAAGGAAGAAAAGCAATGAAGATATTGCAAGAAAATATGGAAACTGTAGTGGAGCATACTGACAAGCCTTTTGGATTTAACATCAGGACTTCACGAATGGAAGCAGAAGCTCCAATAATGTGCAAGAAAATACCTAAATTTATAGCGAGTAATCCAAAAATAAAGGAACAATGCATATATGCCATTACAAGCGCAGGTTCGTCAAAAAGCATAAAGACAAGGGGCTGGCAGGCATTAAAAGAGAGTGGATCACAGATAAAACATTTCCATGTCGCTCCCGCATTATGGCTTGCTGGTAAATGTGTGGATTCAGGTGTAGATGGAGTTGTAGTCACTGGAGGCGAAGGTGGAGGTCACCAATCTTATGAAAAAGTGAGTACTTTAGTGTTACTGCAACAAGTAGTGCAAAAATATCCTAACATTCCTATAGTTGCTTGTGGAGGTTTTGCTACGGGTCAAGGGTTAGCTTCTGCTTTAGCATTGGGTGCTGGGGCAGTTGCTATGGGTTCTAGGTTTATTGCTTCGGAAGAATCTGAATTTAGCCCGGTATATAAAGAAGTTGCACCAAAGGCTAAAGCTCAAGATACTGTTTTAGTAACTGGTGCCTTAGGACCAATTAGACTTTGGAAAAATAAATATTCTTTGCATCACGGATTAGTTGCAAGCAAGGAAGAGAAAATGGCAGAGGAAGCAGCAATGTCTGCACAGGCTCTTATAGAGTCGGGTAGAAAGTATGAGCTTGCGTATACAGGTAATATTGAAGATGGTGCTGTTCTTTTAGGTCAAAGCATTGGTATTATCAACGCTATTAAAAAAGTACCTGATATTATTGAGACTTGTGTTAAAGACGCTGAAAAGCAAATAAAAACTGCTGCATCTTATATAAAATGATTAAAAACCATATAATTAAATCTCTAGATAAATACTGAGATTTTTTTTTTTTTTTTTAAACTTTATTACATTTTATTATTATAAAAGATTATTTTTAATTTCCCTTCATTATGAAATTAATATTACTTAAAAATCTCTAAATTAATGCTCTCTCTGTATTTTTTATTTCTATGATATTTTTTTCTCATGAGCATGAGAATTACCGAACAGATACAAATAAAACCTAATAATCGCTTATCCAATTCATGTCATTTATCCAAAAATCTCTATAACCTGGCAAATTACTACATTCGGCAACAATTCTTCCATTTAGAATCATGGGCACGCTATTATGACCTGTGGCACATTCTCAAAAAAAAAGAGCCATACACGCAATTACCCTCTCAAACCGCTCAACAAGTATTAAAACTGGTAGATAAAAATTGGAAGTCTTTTTTCAAGGCAAT
>JAEOTJ010000135.1 GCA_016839905.1 Promethearchaeota archaeon
AAAACCCTTGAAAACGATCGTATTTACATTCAAACCGTTCTAAGCGACTATGAGTAAAAACTTAAATTTCATGATCACCTAAAAGGTGTTATACCCTAAATTTTATGAAATTTTTTATATATCAATAATGGATTGTATTGAACCTTCATTTGAAATTGATAAAAAAGGGCGCGTATTATGTAAGAAGCATACTAATTATCCCTATTTTATTGATCCTAAAAAAGATTTTTTTGAAGAAATGTTTTTAGATTCAGAATTGACTTGTAAAAAATGTTCTCATTATAGGAAAGATGAATGTTATTTTTCAAAAACGAGAATTGATGAAATTGAACAAAAGAGATTACAAAAAAAGAGACATTATAAGTGTAAATTATGTGGAAAGAATTTAGATAGAATGTTTACGATTGTATACAAGTTTTATAATAAAGAAAAATATAATATTGAAATCCCTTTAGTTTGCTGTGAGTGCTATTATAGTATATCTCAAGGTTATTTTTTAAAAGATTCATTTGGTAGGATTATTATTAGCATTTTCTATTTCACATTTTTATTATTCTCATTAAGTATATTTTTATTTTTAAAAGATATCTATGCTTTTATGGAGATCTTTTTCTTTTTATGGTTAGTTCCCTGGATAATTATTGCTTTTATATGTTTAAAAAAAATATGTATTGGAATAATAGGAATTTATTATTATAAAAAGTATTTTGTTAAGAGTGAATTTGAGATAAAACGCGAGTAAGGGATTTTAAACATAAGTTATCCTAATTCTCCCGCCCATCCTCGTACCAGCTTTCTCATTTTTACCTGACTTGAAATAATCTCATCAAGTTCTTTATCAGATTTATTTTTTAAATTTGAGATTTCGGGAACAAAGCCTCCTTCAAGAAAGAATGATTTACATTCTTTAGATATTAATCCGTTGGAAATATTTTTTGGATTATTCTTGAATTTATTAAATTGGTTTTCCCATTCCTCTAAAAATCTCTCGATATTATTTTTTGCTTGAAAAACAGGTAAGACTCCTAAGTTATTTGGCGTTGTAACAGCGATATTTGCCCTTTCGATTGTAAATCTATTACCATTAAATGAAACTGCGATACCTCCCTCATCAGTTAGTCTTTGAAGCATGTTAATATCCGTGATGGAATCCCCAAGTACGATCATTTCAGAAATGGGAATTCTTGTTCTTTCTGAAATATCTTCCACTGCTAATTCTTTTCTTTTTCCACCCCGTACTTTTACATTATTCATTACTTTAATATAATCAGTTTCATCTCCTCTCCAAAAAAAATCATTCAAATCCTCAATTATACACTCAAGGTTTTTATTGTTATCAAGATATTTTTGGAAGATCTCTCTAACTAAATAATCTGTTGTTTCCTCGATATTTGATACGCCCTCTTTTAATTCATTTATATGCAAATCTGTACAATAGACATGATCTCGTGGAATATTTAAAGTCGCAGTAACTATATGAGCAAATTGCGTGTAACTTGTTGAAATTACATATACGTCCCAATCTTTAAGTAATATTTTCATTAATTCTTTACAGCCTGGCAATAAACCAAGATTACTCTTAGCAAGAGTCATCAATTCCTCGTCAGAATAGCAAGTAACATAAAGAGGAGCCATTAAACGTAAAGTATCCCCTGGCTGATATTCTGGAATGCCTAATTTTTCTTTCACACCTGGAATATCTATTAGATAATCATCATAATTAGAGATCATCATAAAAAAATCGCCCATATTATAATCAAGTAAATTTAACTCAGGTTTTTTACTTAATAACCTGCTGATTTCAGCAGCAAAATCAATTACACTAATAGGGCCTTCTAGATCCCATGCACAACAAAACTCCTTTTTATCATTCAATTTAAAAACTTAACTTAGAATTGTATAAAATCTATTAAGATAAAAATAGTAGAACTCTGTTAAATAATCTTATTATTAAGAGCTTATTATTATTGAGAGAATGCGAGATTATTTATGGCGGAATTCATAAATTTGGTCATATTAAAAAATATACTTTAAGGATGTTCTTCTTTCTCTTTTTTTATAATATTTCTCCAGTCTGGTTCAATTGTATCAAATGCTTGTTGAGCTAAATTTTTAAGTTCATCATCAGGAGAATTTAAAAATTGACCGATATATACTAAAGCCCTTTTATCATTAATGTTTGTTAAACTTTCTATAATATATCTTATCCTTGATTTATCAATATGACTTTTATCTAGTTCTTCTTTAAGTTTCTCAATGATTCTAAGGGTAGCTTTACCATCACCTATTCTTCCTAAAGCTTCGATAATTCTATTTATCACGCTATGGTCTTGTTCAGTTCTAAGGGCTTTACATATTATATTAACGGCTCTTGCATCTTTCATAAATCCAAGTTGTCTAGCAGCTTCTGCTCTTTGTTGCCAATCTTCTCCATGAAATAATTGCCTGATTAAAGAATTATATTTAATGTTCCTTTCTTGCCAAGTCATGCTTCATTAAAAAAGTAATTATAATTAAATTTTAATTTATTTATTATAAAATATAAAATTCCCTTGATACATAAGGGAGATATTGGAAAATAAAAAAGATTTTTATTTATTTAGAATGGAGTTCATGTGATTTATTCTTTTTTGTAATAATTCTTGCGTACCCACGTCCTTTCTATGGAATAAATTACCTTCTATGCAAGCAACACCATTTTCAGCAATTTTTTCAGCTTCTTCAAGACTATTAGCGATTCCAAGAACCCCCATTGCCCTTGATGAGGTAGTATATATATTGTCATTTTCTCGATATACTGAAGCATAATAGAATTTTGCTCCGATCTCTTTAAGTTTTTTATCATTTACCTTGACTAATCCATCCTTTTTTGGAGATACTGGATAACCTTCAGGAGCTAAATACTTACAAACAGTTGCTTTGTCTTCAAATTCTGCTTTCTTGGGTAAATTACCATTAATTATTCCCCAGCAAATATCTACAAAATTATCCTTAAGAAGAGGCAAAACATTCATTGCTTCAGGATCACCAAATCTCGCATTAAATTCAATAATCTTATTTCCTTTTGCTGTTTTCATAAATTGACCGTATAAAAATCCTTTATATTCAACCCCTGTTTCGGCTTTAACCGCAGCAACAACCTTTTTCATTTCTTCTAAAGCCTCATCAACATCTGCTTTACTAATGAAAGGCATTAGGTGGTCTTCCATTGAATAAGACCCCATACCTCCTGTATTTGGACCTTTATCATTTTCATATGCCCTTTTATGGTCTTGAACTAAGGGAGTTCCAATTACATTTTTACCATCAACGAAAGTTTGTAAGGTAAACTCCTCTCCATCACATTTTTCCTCAAAAATAAATTGACTTTTTTGATTAACTAATTCTTGACAATAATCAATAATGTCTTGCTTAGAAAAGAGATGATCTCCATAAACTTTTACACCTTTACCACCCGTTAGCCCATCTGGTTTTACAACGATATTTTCTTCTCCCCAATCCGTGAGAGCGCTTTCTACACCCTCCATGGAATTAAACCTCTGACTTTTAATATTAGAAGCAATTTTGTATTTTTCAAGCAAGTCTCTTGTAAAAATCTTTGATCCCTCTAACTGTGCTGCTTCAATTTTCGGTCCAACACAAGGTATTCCACTTTTTTCTAATGCATCAACAATCCCCACAACTAAAGGGGCTTCAGGACCTATTATTGCAAAATCAATCCTTGTTTCCTTACTAAAATCCATGATTTCCTTAAAATCCGTCTCAGAATTGATTTTAATTTTTTTGCTTAAATCCTCCAAACCAGCGTTTTTAAAACTCATGTATGCATATAAATCAGCACCACCTCGGACTAAAGCCTCTCCAATAACATGTTCTCGAGCACCATGGCCAACAATTAAACAATTTACCATAATAAATCATCAATATTTAATAATTTAGTATTTTTTTTAAGAATTTTAATCTTAATTATTAATGTAATGATTATTTATTTTCTTTTTAAAAAAAGGCTATATCTATATAAAAAAAAAAATTAATCCATTCTTAAAAAATAAAGGAATTTATTCTCAATTTTTTCCTTTTCTATGATATTATATCTCTCTAAAATATCTAAATATTTATTAATCGTATTTGGATGCATTTTTAAGTCTTTAAAAATTTGAGTTTTTGAAACTCCAATGTTATTATCTTGTAAATAAAACATTAATTTTTTAAATTTCTCTTTTGAGGTGAAGTAATTAATTTGAGCTCTTTCAAATTGAACTTTTGAATCAAAATAAATATATCGATTATCAAAGAATTCTCTTTTAATGAAATTAAATTTTTCTAAGATATCTATATGCCAAGTTATTACATAATTATTAAAGTGTAATTCTTTTTTTAATACATTAAAGTAAGTTCCAGGATGTTCAAGTATGAACTTATATATTCTTCTTCTTTTCTCATTAAATAAAACTGAATCACGATTTAATTTAGATCCTTCTAATAAATAATTCTTTTTTACTAATGAATTAAGAATTTCCTTGATGCCACTTTGATTCATATTTATTGATGCCATTTTAAATCTTGAATGAATATAAGTAAGAATATTGTCTATATCAAATTGTCTATTTCTGTTCAAATATTCTTGAACAACATCCAATACAATTTTTTCTTCAAATGATAAATTTTCTGATGATATTGTAGACAATTTTTATACCTCTAAAATTATCCTAGAAAGTCCTTTGAATCTGATTCAAACATCCTATTAAGGATGTCATCTCTCTCCTTAGATGTAAATGAGAGCATCTCTTTTAAGAATTCTTTCTTATCTTCGGGGGCCATTTTAAGCTGATTTAATTTTCTTATGAAATCCTCCGATAGGGATATTATATTCATTTCATTCAGCTCTTTTAATGTTTCTAAAGGTTTTTCTTGCTCAAGCAAGTTTAATAAATTCTCAGACCCGTTCATGGATCTTGATTTATCATCAATTGGCTGGTCTGTAGACTTATCCGATTCAATAACAATTGGAGAATTACAACTCCAACACTTCTCTTCTTTATTCATTAAAGTATTAGCACATTTTAAACAATATTTTGTTCTACATTTAGGACAAACATAAGTAATGCCTATCAATGGGCCTCTATGAACTTGACAAAAGTCTTCCTTTTTTTCAATTTCTATTTCGCTTTCGGTTTTCTGAATTTCCCTTAATTTTTCAATTTCCGCTTTGGCGTTAATCCTAGTTGGTATTACTTTCGTTTTAATTTTCTTTTTAGGTTTCTTTTTTGGAGTAATT
Source organism: Promethearchaeota archaeon (assembly GCA_016839905.1). The sequence goes on from JAEOTJ010000135.1 coordinate 5,279, forward strand.
TTCTCTTTCT
>JAEOTJ010000136.1 GCA_016839905.1 Promethearchaeota archaeon
AATATATTTCCTAACACCACCACAAGGACTTGAAGAATTAGTCGCTGATCCTTTTAGGGCGGTGGTATACCTTTTCATCTTTATATTGTTATGCATATGGCTCGGCCGTGTCTGGGTCGAAGTGGCGGGACTCGCACCACGGGATATAGCTCAACAAATAATCGATTCGGGAATGCAGGTTCCGGGGTTTAGACGCTCAGAAAAGATTATTGAGAAAATTCTGAAAAGATACATCCCAACCTTAGTCATACTTAATGGTATCATAATTGCAGTCCTGTCATTTTTCGCCGATTCGCTGGGTGCACTGACTTCAGGTACGGGACTTTTGATAGCGATTGGAATCATTCACCAATATGCCGAGACAATTTCAAAAGAGGTGGCGGCAGAACAATATCCCGCACTAAAGGGATTCCTAGGGATGGATTGATCGGCGAATATTTTAAGAAAAAAGTTTTCTTGAAGAATGTTTAGACCTTACAGTAAAAAGAGATAACATTAGATTATTACTAGTAAAAAGAATATCTCTCATATTTTGATAAAAAAGAATGATTTTATTTATATTTACGATCTAATTTATAATTCTAATACAATATCCATTGATCCTCTCCTCTTGGTCTCACATCAACATAAATATTTAAACTTGTTGTTTATGATTTTGTCAATATACAACTGAAATTATTTAAGTATTTACTATCTTTTATCTAATGTATAATTGAAATTTTGATAATTGAAAATAGAAATTGAATGAAAAAATTAAAAATAATTTTAGACACCTCAGTTTATAGTGCTCTTTTTGATGAGAGGGATCCTAATCGTCAAAAGCAAACACAAGACTTCTGGAAAAATATTGATGATTATGAACTTTTTTATTCAGAGATTAATAGTAAAGAAATCAAGGCAGTTTCTAATGAAGAATTAAAAAATAAGATGAAAGCATTATTAAAGAATAGAGTTAAAATAGAAATTACTCGAGAAGTAAGAGAATTAACTAAGATTTATATTGAAGAAGGATTAGTTCCAGAGAAATTTGAGAATGATGCATTATTGCTAGCTTTAACATCTGTTTATTCTTTAGATATATTAGTAAGCTGGAATTTTAAACACTTAGTTAAAAGAAAGACTCGTTTAGGTGTCAATTTAATTAATTTAAGAGAAGGGTATAGAGCAATAGAAGTTCTTGCTCCTCCAGAACTATAATGGTGGTTAAATGTTATATAATATTGAGGAGTTATTGACAGAAGTAAACTTATCAAAAAAAGAAAAAGAGGCATTATTAAAGGATTTAAAGGATGAATTTCCTCAAGATGAAATGCTTTTTGAATTACATTTGTATCGTGTTATCCAATATTTGAAAAAAAGAGGCTAAGTCATACATTTCCATCTATGAATCAAGGATTTTTTTTAAATATTGTGCAGAAGAATTTATTTCTTCTTCAGCTTCTAATAAAAAAGTGATCTTTCTCATTTCAGATTGGCTTTTGCATCTTCTATAACCTGATTTGCGGGTCTTTCTGATGCTTTTCCTTGTTTATATCGATTATATCTGCGCTTAACCTCATTAATCCATAATTCTTCGATGTTTTCTTCTTCATCTCCTTCTTCTAAGCTTTTTAATAATTGCCGAATTAATAATGCACGATCATGAGCGGAAAGTTCTAATGCTTTTTATCCAATTTCATTAATGTTTGATGTCATTTTCTTATACATCATATTTTTTTTTTCTATGATACAAATAAAGTCCTTAATTTAAAATTTTTTGTCTTAAAAAGAATAATTGCATTTCTCTCAGAGATAAAATACAATTTTTAAACCTAATGTGTAATCCTCTTGAATTAACTGAAATTATGGCCACAATAAGGACACAGATTTGCGTCAAAAGGAATGTCTCTCCCACATTTCACGCAAGATCTTCTTCTTGTATTTGATCCTTTATCCATGTCCCCAAGAACGCTTCCAAGAACCCAATGTAGAATTTCTGGAGCGTGAATGATAAGAATGGCTTGTAATGCAAACATTAGAAAGAGGAGCCCAAATAGATTTCCCAATGCCACATTGATTAATCCAATTATCACAAGCGTTAAAGAGAGGAGAATGCCAATTTTAGTTTTTGTTTTAATATTTGACACCTTTATTTAAATGTGTTTTTCTATAATTTTCTTTTTTTATTAAAGTTTTTTTTTCATTCTAATTGTAGGTGTATCTTTTAGGAAATAAAGGTCGAAGACTACATATTGGTTAGATTGAGATCTTAAAAAAGAAATGGATTTTAAAAAGGTTGAAATATATTTATTTTTATGATGATTAAAAAGTAAATTAAGATTAAAAAAAGAAGAGTGTATATTTTTTTTTCTGCTTATAATTTCTGTTTCCATTCTTGATATACTTTAGTTTCCTGTCCCCGCCAAATCGCATTCTTTCCAGTAGCTTCTTTAAATTTCTTTTGAAGTTCCTCCTCACCAAGAACCTTTGGTACATCGGTTTTTACAGGTGTTGGAACTTCTTTCACTTCAGGCTTCTTAACCTCTGACTTCTTGACGACGGATTTTTTAACTTCAGGTTTCTTGACCTCTGCCTTAGGTTTAATTGGAACGGTTACAGTGGCTTTAGGTTTCTTATATTTAGCTGCAGAAATTTTACTAGCCATCTGTTTTATATCTGTTTCTCTCAATTTCTTTCCGAAATTCTTGATTGCTTCGGGATTTTTCTTATAAAGCACTCCTATACCAACCACTACCCCTAAAAAGGATATGAATATTACTATTGCTGCTATAGTAACCCCAGTGACGTCTGGAGGCTCATCATCATCCTCATCCTCATCGTCTCCCGGAGGAATGGATAATGGTTTTACAAATACATTTCCATTACCGTTGTTTTGAATCGTAACGGGGCAATCTAAAATGTCATTTTCCCATACATTATTGTTGTTTGAGCCATTGAGAAAAATACCAATCGAACAATTGATAATTTGATTTCCGGTAATTGTATTTGAATGGCTCACGTTCAGAAAGATGCCATAGAGGGTATTATTCTCAAAAGTTTCTGCGTTGTTAATTATTTGGTTTCCGTCTGAATCATTTAATTTAATACCATTCAATCCATTAAAGGAAGCCGTATTATGCGATATTACATTGTTATCACTGCTAACCAAGCATATTCCATTTCCTTGATTATTAGAACAGT
>JAEOTJ010000137.1 GCA_016839905.1 Promethearchaeota archaeon
CATTGAACCGGCTCCAATTATCAAATTCTTGATATCTATTTTTTCCTCAAAATATTTCACTAGTTCTTTTTTCAATTCGGTAGAATTTGAATCAGGGTATCTATTTAATTTATTAATTGAGTCCTTGTAGGAATGAGAGAACATTTCTGGATTAATGAGTGGATTTATATTTGTACTAAAATCTAATAATGAATTAGGGTCGATTTTTAAGTTATATTTAAAAATTTCACCACCATGACGATCATGTCTTAAAATTTTCTTTTTTTCTTCAATAGCATCATTAAACTTCAAATGAATTAGATACCTCCATAGATTCAATAATCTTGATAAGTTTTTGTGAATCATTAATTACTTTAACATTTTTTTTATTTTTTATCTCATTGTATAATTTTGTTGCTAAACCTCCAGTGAAATCACGTTCTTTTATTGAAGTAATTTCATGAATTATTATATTTTTATTACTTTCATTCAGAATTTTCAGATTTTTTAAATTTCCCTTACCAATTGGGATGTTTGATAAAATTATTAAATCTATAGTTTTTAATAATTCATTTAATTCTTGAGTAGACTCATCTGATATAGGAGAAAATGGTGCTTCAGTAATTACCTCATAATTCAATTCTCTGGCAAGGATTAAATCATCATCTAATTCATTAATCACACCAACAGTAACACTATAATTTTTCAGTTTAGGAAGGAGTTCCAAGGCAACTCCACCTCCAGCAACCATATGTATTTTTAATTTATCTCCTATTCCATTTTCGCTTGAATTAAATTGATTACTTATTCCTATTGGCGTGATATAAACTGAATTTGTAAAGGCATTTTTTTTTATGATCACATCAACATCATAAACAGATTTTATATTTTCTCTAGTGATTATATCTTGAGTATCTCCAAGGGATTTGATCAATCCATCTTTTAAGAGAATTATTTTATCACAGTATTGAGTAGCGATGTTTAAATCATGCAACACAATTATAATAATTAGGCCTTTATTGACATATTCTTTCAGCATTTCCATAAATTCCAGTTGATAATTGATGTCTAAGTGGGTTGTAGGCTCATCTAGCAGAATTATTTTACTCTGTTGGGCCATAGCTCTAGCAAGAATTACTTTTTGTTGTTCTCCTCCACTTAATTGATTAAAGTTTCGATTTTTTAAATCATTTAATCGAAACTTAGTTATAATTTCATTAATAATTTTTTTATCTTCAGAGGATTCTCGTTCAAATCTTCCTACATGTGCATATCGTCCCATTTTTATGATTTCTTTTACTGTAAAGTCAAATTCTATCAAATTTGATTGACTAACTACGGCTAGCTTCTTTGCTATTTCTCGAATACTTAATTTTTTTATGTCATCTTCATCAATGAATACTTTGCCATAATCATTTTTTAAAATTCCACTAAGGATTTTTATAAGTGTTGTTTTACCACTTCCATTTGGACCAAGTATCCCATAAAGATGCCCTTTATTAAATTGAAGTGAAATATCACTTAAAATTAGTTTTGTACCGTATTTAAATTCGATATTCTCACATTCTAGCACAATATATCATCCATATTATTAATATAAATATAATAAAAGGCTGATTTCATATTAATTCACCAGATCTTTTCTTTTTAATTACTAGATATACAAAGAAAGGGCCACCTAACAAAGCAGTTAAAATTCCTACAGGTAGTTCTAATGGAGGAGCTATGCTACGTGCAAATACATCGGCCCATATAAGTAATAAAGCACCGCCTATCGCAGAAAATGGAATTAACTTGCGATTATCGCTTCCAACTATTAACCGCATAAAATGTGGTACTAGCAAGCCAACAAAACCTATACAACCACAAAATGCAACCGCAGTTGAAGTTAATAATGTCATTAAAATTAATGTAATTTTTTTAGATTGTTCAACATTAACCCCCATTGATTGAGCAGAAGCATCTCCAAATACCATCACGTTCAAATCCCTTCCATAGAAAAATAATAAAACAATTCCAATGATCATAACTACAAATACTATGTAAAGTTCCGCCCAAGTAGCGCCCCAAAAACTACCCATTAGATAAGATAAAATATAATGAACTTGTTCTTCAGAAAAAAATAAAATGAAACTTGTAAGAGCAGAAAAGAAATATGAAATAGCTAACCCAGAAAGTAATAAAGCTGTTAGAGATAATTGATATCTAGTTTTTGAAAGATTATATATTATAATAACAGATAATAATGCAAATAGAAAGGATATTAATGGAATCGTAAATAAACTAAAAACAGAAGCTATACCTAGCACAACTGCCAAAGCTGCACCAAAACCAGCCGCTGAAGATATGCCTATAATATAAGGTTCTACAATAGGATTTCTAAATAATCCTTGTGAAGCAACACCAGCAACTGCAAGCATTGCACCTACAAAAGCAGCCATTAAAATCCTTGGCAATCTTAATTTTAAAATAATTACTTGCTCTCCTCTAGTCCAAATTTGGCGAATGGGAAAACCAAATCTTTCCAAGAATATTCCTACTATTTTATTAAATTCAATACTTACACTTCCAATAGACACTGCTATTATTATGCTAAAAATTAATAACACTAAAAGGAAAAAAAAAAGAAAAAGGATTTTAAATTGGTTTTTTATTTTTATAATTTATAACTACCTAATAATTATTTTAATTAGATTTTTATTTAAATTAAAAGAGATGGATAAAGATAATGTGTCATATTTTCCAATGCCATAATGATTCTCGGACCAGCTCTTAAAAAAATATCATCAAAACATTTAAATATACGATCTTCGATACATGCATTAACAACATCATAACCATTTCTTTCACTTACTTCTTGAGAATACCAAGGTGCACTATGTTCTGATATAAATATTACTTCAGGATTTTCAGCAATAATCCATTCATGACTAACTGTTGGCCATTCAAGATCAAGAGTACCAAAAATATTCAGGGCTCCTGCTTTGCTAATCATATCATCTAAATATGAGGTTCCTCCAGCGACTTTAGGAGTTTCCCAAATTTCAAAGTAACAATTAAGTTTTTCTTCCTCAGCTAAAGTGTCTGTTTCATTTGTAATTTCTTCCATTTCAAGTTTAAGATCAGTCACAATCTCCAAGCCTTTATTATTCGCATCAGTCAAGTCTGCAATAACACCGATATTATTGATTATTTCTCCAAGAGTTTCTGCCAAAATAATTACAATAGGATATCCTAACTCCTCTAGAACGGCTGTTGAATCAGCGTTCCAAGCTGCAGACAGGATTAAGTCGGGATCCAAGCTTACCAAGACCTCAAGATCTGGAGTTGAGAATCCTCCAATACTTGGTTTGGATGAGACTTCTACAGGATAATTGCAATAATCAGTTACTCCCACAACCCTATCATCTACTTCTAAGGCAAATAATATCTCTGTAATTGATGGTGCCATCGAGACAATTTTTTCTGGTTTGTTTGGAATAAAAACTTTTCTACCCATTGAGTCTATGAAGATATAACCTTCAAAATCTTGTTCTGGTTGAATATTAAATAAATTAAACAAAAAAAATCCAAGCATACTTCCTCCTATGATCAGGCTAGCTAAAAGGGCACCCGTTAAAGTATCTTTTGTTTCCATTTTTATTTCATTCTTTTTTTTTAGTAATATTTTATAGGTTAAGTTTCCTATTAATATTTATATTATTAAATTTAAAAATATTATGGAAATAAAATTATTACAAAAATATCGTGTTAATAAATGGATGATATAATAAAAATAGGAAAACCAGAAGCCATAGAAAAATTTATATCAAAAATCCGTGGAAAAAAGCCGCTCTTCATATGTGTCATCGGAAATACGGAAACTGCGAAGATTCCAGGCATTTCTGCGGCAGGAGCAAATCCTGAAATAACAGATTACACCCCTGCCGCTGATATGGAATATTTATTATATGAAAAATGCAGGTGTATTGATGGAGTTCCAATAACTCCAGATGGCATTCCAACTCCGGCATTGATCACTAAAGCTTCATTGGATTTATCAAAGATCCCTTTTTTAATTGCTGTAGGAGGATTAAGAGTTCTTCCAGAAGCCCCTTATATGGATTTTAGCGGAAAACCAGGAGCAGATATATCAAAGGGAAAGGGAATTACCAATGCTAAGAATATTTTTGAAAAAGCTAAGATTTTTGGAGAAAATATCTCAAAAACAGTGGATTATTTAGTAATTGGTGAAAGTATTGCTGGTGGAACCACAACAGCATTGGGTGTTTTAACTGCAATGGGATTTGACGCATTAGATAAAATAAGTAGTAGCTTACCGATAAATCCTATTGAATTAAAAACAAAAATTGTAAATTCAGGATTAGAAAAAAATAATCTAAAAACAGGAGATTTCAGATATAAAGCATTTAAGGCAATAGAAGCACTTGGAGACCCTATACAACCCGTGGTATCTGGAATAGCAATTGGTGCTGCAAAAAGGATTCCAGTAATTTTAGCAGGAGGGACTCAGATGTCTGCGGTAATTGCAATAATAAATGCAATAGAACCGGATTCTTTAGGGAATATAGCAATCGGGACAACTAGATGGATAATATCAGATGAAAAAACGGATCTTAAAGGAATTGTTGATCAAATCAATTCAGACATTCCAATCCTCGCAGCAAACTTGAATTTCAGTAAAATGAAACATAATGGGTTAAAAACATATGAACAAGGGATAGTGAAAGAAGGCGTTGGCGCTGGAGGGATTGCTATAGCAAGCATATTATCTAATAATGAAAAAATTACAATAGAAGAAATACACCAAAAGATAGAAGAAAATTATGAGAAAATAATTTAATTTTGCATTAATGATTAATTAATACCTAAAATACATGAAATTTAATTACTATTTATTTGATTTAGATAATTGTTTATTGCACAATCCAGATCCCAATGAATATTTTGACACGATTCTAATTAAAACCTTAAAGGAACTATCAATAAAGATCCCTAAGGAAAAGGAGAGAAGAGAATTATTTTATGCTGGAGAGGGATGTTCTTTTATTTTAGAGAATTGGAGTATTTCTAAACCTCAAGATTTTTGGCAACTATTTGATGATATTGATTTTAAGAAGAGAAAAATTCTTATTGAAAAAAAAGAGATTTATCTTTATAAAGATGTTAAGAATGTTTTACAGAAATTATTAGATTTAAACAAGAAAACAGCTGTGATTTCAAATTCTCCTAATTATATCATGGATTTTATTATAGATAAATTTAATTTAGCTCAATTTTTTAATGAAATCTTGAGTATTGATTATGGTAAAAATGATAATATTGCCAAACCCTCGCCTGAAGGAATATTATTTGTCTTAGAAAAATTCAACTACAATCCCAGGATTTTCAAGGCTTTAATGATTGGAGATTCTTATATTGATATTGTTGCTGCAAAAAAAGCAAATATTTATGCTTGTTTAATTAATAGGGATTCAGAGAA
>JAEOTJ010000138.1 GCA_016839905.1 Promethearchaeota archaeon
CTAATTTATTAGATTATATCATCGTGATAATAAGGCGAAAGAATGAGGAAAACGGGTAGAATGATCAAACTTACGAATTTAGTTGAAAGAGTTTATAATTTATCATTCATTTATGAAATTCACCAATAATTTCAAAAATAATATTCTTAAAAAAGGCGTAAAAAAGTCCAATCGCATCTAAAAAGTTGATAAAGAGAGGCCAAAAAAAGAGACTTATATGTTATTATTTTCTAATCCTGTTTTTTCGCTTTTTTCTTCTTTTTCGATTGTAATTTTAACAATATCATCGACTTCAAGACCCATGTAATCAATGGTTTTTTTATCAATGACCACTCCTTTAGAATTTCCTATTTTAAGCATTCATGAGAAAAAATGCAATGATGTCATTTAAAAATATAATAAAAAATAAGGCAAGTATGAAATCAAGAACAGGATTACCATTAAAATTACATAGCCCGCGCAAATGTAATAACAAGAATTTCGCCTCCACCTTGCTTTTCGCACGTTCTTGCTCGTTTTTTTTAATTCATGTTGGAGATCATCTACTTGATGCTGGAGAGAAGCACTTTTTATTGCTTGGTGTTCCAATTGAGTTATTTTTTCCTGTAATGCGTCAATTTTGACGTCCTTTTCTTCTAATACCGCTTCGTCCTCAAGTTCCTGACCGCAAAAAGGGCAAACTTGTACCTTCTCCTCCCTCTCCTCTCCACAATTCGGACAATACTCGATCATTTTCCTTCTCTAAATGAATTTAGGTCAAGAAGCTACTTAAAGTTTTTCATGGAATCATCTTAAAATGATGAGTTTTTATTTTCCTTCATTGGCAAAAATATTCATGGCTTTTATGTCCAATTTAAAGAATAAAATGCCGAAAATTTAAATCTCTAAATCTAATTTTGATGATTAAACCTCAAACGCGTTCAAGTATTAGAGCAGAAAGAATACTTTTAAATACATGATTGTATTAATATTAAACTATAAATCATAAAGAGAAAAGATATGAAAAGGCAAAAAAAGGGAATGATTTTATTCTTCATACTCGTGCTCTGTTCGGGCATTCTTGCTTCAATTACAATAAAGTCATCTGGAAAAACAGTTAATGAAATGATACAGCTATCAGAAATGAAAGTAGCAACTACGACAGATTATGAATCAGAATTTAATATTACATGGGGTGGCTCTTTTGGAGATAGTGGTTATGGTATTGCTTTAGACGGTTCGGGAAATATATACATAACAGGAAAGTTTGATTATTCTGGTAGTGGGAATTGGGACGTTTTTATAGCAAAATGCAACCGTAGTGGAGATCTTCAATGGGATATCATCTGGGGTGGCAGTGATTATGATATAGGATATGATATTACCTTAGACGGTTCGGGAAATATATACATTACAGGATATACTCAAGGTTTTGGTCCGGGGAGTAATGATATGTTTATTGCAAAATATGACAGGACAGGAAATTCCCTAAAGAACATTTCTTGGGGCGGCAGTGATTGGAATGCGGGATACGGTATTGTTTTAGATGGCTTAGGAAATATATACATTACAGGAACAATTGAAAGCAATCCAGGAGATTATGATGTTTTCATCGCAATATATGACAGTTCATACAATTCCGTGAAGAACATTACTTGGGGTGGCAGTGATTGGGATTTGGGATATGATATAGCTTTAGATGACTTAGGAAATATATACATTACAGGAACAACTGAAAGCTATGGTTATGTGGGTCATGACGCTTTCATCGCAAAATATGACAGTTCATATAATTCCGTGAAGAACATCACCTGGGGTGGCGTTAGTAGTGATCAAGGAAACGATATTGTTATAGATAGTTCAAGAAATATATATATTACAGGGTATACCTATAGCTTTGGTGCGGGTTTAAAGGATGCTTTCATTGCAAAATATGATAGTTCATACAATTCCGTGAAGAACATTACATGGGGCGGCGACAGTAGTAATGATGAAGGATATTCTATTGCTTTAGATAGTTCAGGAAATATATTCATTACAGGACAGAGTGATTACTCTGTAATAGGGACAGGAGACGCTTTCATCGCAAAATATGACAGTTCAGGGAATTCCCTGAAGAACATTACCTGGGGCGGCAGCGAGGGTGATAATGGAGAGAGCATTGTATTAGATAGTTCGGGAAATATATACATGACAGGACAGAGGGATTACTCTGGTACGGATACAGGGGATGCTTTCATTGCAAAATTTAATGCCCTCTCTAGTAGCACGGATGATGAAAATGATGATGATAATAGTACCTCGGAGGCGGATCCAGGTCCTATTTTACTCCTTCTAATTGGATTATTAAGCATTCCTTTCCTTGGAATAATTGGCATCATTATTGCCAAGCGAGGACATAAATATTTTTCTCAGAAATCTGTAAATCTCGGGCATTTAAATGATATGGACAGCCATTTACAACCTGAATCGGGTTTATCAAATAGAGAGCGGTTGATCGAGGAAAGAATAACTGAAGAACAAGAAATTGAACAGCAACCAAGGATCGCTAGAACCAAATGCCCCGTATGCGGTCAAAAGTTAAAAAAAGATCGCAATTCCTGCAAGAAATGTGGTGCTAGATTCTATTAAGTCAAATTAATAAGTGAAAAAGCGCTCAAATTTAAAATCAGATATTAATTAAAATGTGGCAGAAATTTGGTTTCTCGTGATAAGCATAGCATACATAAGAAATTATATTTTTTGAAACAATTGGCTGGATGGATGTCTTAATTAAACGATTCGATTTAATCACGTTTAATCTTAATTAAATTTCAATATTGGTTTATTTTTGGCTAGTAATAAGAATTAACTATTTTGGTTAAAATTCATTAGGGATCTTTGAAAAGAAACATGACACCATCTCTTATAATCTTTTTATCCTTCATTGGTAATGTTTTAGGTGTAATATAGCACATTTAAAATAAAATCATTACTCCAGAACGTCAATACCCATTTTAAATAAATGATCTATGACACGTTGAGAATCAGAATCTAGGTCATTAAAAGGCAAGGTTAGTACTTCAAGAGATGTGAGATTTACCATCGAATCGGGTAAATGCGTTATTTTATTCCCATTTAAATCAAGATATATTAATGAATTAAGATTACTTATTGTATCTGGAATGGAGGTTATTTGATTATATTCTAATTTTAATTCCTCTAAGGATTTAAGATCTCCAATAATTTCAGGAATCTTATCAAAATTATTATTAGACAAACTTAGACTTGTAAGTTGATTTAATTTGCTAAAAGAATTTGGAAGATTTGATAATTGGTTTTGATCTAAAAATATTGTTTTCAAAGAATTAAGATTTCCAATGGATTCTGGAAGTTCTGTTAGACGATTAAAATAAATATAAAATTTCTCAAGTAATGTAAGATTATCAATTGATTTTGGTATTTTTTTTATGAGATTATTTTCTAAACGTAATATTTTTAGTGAGTTTAACTCTCCAATAAATTCTGGGACTTCTGATATCTTATTTTCGCTTATTCTTAATATTTCAAGAGATTTAAGTTCTTTTATTGCTTCTGGAAATATAGCTAATTGATTTTCATTTAAGCATAAGTTTTTAAGTTGAGATAATTCTTTAAATGAATTAGGTAATAAATCTAATTGATTCTTTTCCAAGTTTAAAGTTTGAAGTCTTGTTAATTTTTTGATGGATTCAGGTATTGATTTTAACTGATTATTAGATAAAATAAATTCTTCTAGAAGTTCTAAATTCTCAATTGAAGGAGGTAATGTTTTTAGCTCACAACGGTTAATAACAATTTTTTCTACTCTTTTATTTTGAACTGTGAAACCCATTCGAGTATCCCATTTGATTTCATCAACATGTGAAAATCTAATATTCGTTTGAGCTTCTATTTCTTTTAAAAAGATTACTTCTGATTTCGGGATTTGAGCGCCCCGAAATTCCACTAGTTCTTCTGCCATTATTATGATTGTATTTAGTTAATCTTTTTAATATATCATTATAAGACCTTAAAATATATAAAAATTGAGTTTTCGGATTTTCTGAATGAATATAATAGAAGTAATGAATTCATGGTTGATTCAATTATGGTTTTTTAATGTTTTCAATTCTTAGTGTTCTAATGATTTTTGTATGATCAGGGATAAAATCATGAATCCATGAGATCAATGCCCTTATCAAAGAAATGCTGTAAGATCCACCGAGAATTGGGTTCAATGTCATCAAAAGGCAAGGTAAATTCTTTAAGAGATTTGAGATTTAACATCGAATCGGGTAAATGCGTTATTTTATTCCCTTTTAAATTAAGAGTTATTAGAGAATTAAGATTACCTATAGCGTCAGGGAGGGTTGATAATTGATTATTTCTTAATTCTAATTCCTCTAACGAGTTAAGATCTCCTATAAATTCAGGAAGCTTAACAAAATTATTATTAGATAAGGTTAGATTTGTAAGCTGGTTTAATTTGTTAAATGATTTTGGAAGAGTTGATAATTGGTTATCATCTAACCATAATGTTTTCAAAGAATTAAGATTTCCAATGGATTCTGGAAGTTCTGTTAAATTATTCTCATCAAGATATAATTCTTTTAGAGATTGAAGATTCCCAATTGAATTTGGAAGCTTTTTTAATGAGTTCTTTTCTAAATGCAATTTATTAAGTGATTTTAGATTTCCAAAGGATTCTGATAATTTGGATATTTGATTATTATTTAAATATAGGATTTCGAGAGAAGTGAGATTTCCTATTGTCTCTGGGAGTATACTCAAACCATTATTGATTAAATATAATTCTTTTAATGTGTTCAAATTGGTTAAAATATTTGGAAACTCCCTTAAAGGATTATCTGATAGCCCTATTTTATAAATCAATTTAAAATTTTCAATAGTATTTGGAATATTTTTTATTTTGTTTTTTTGTAAATATAACTCTTTTATTTCTTTAAGATTTCCGAATGATTCAGGAAATGTAGTTAATATATTTCTATGTAATTTTAAAGTTTTAAGTAATTTCAAATTTCCAATTGAAACAGGGAGCTTTTCTATCCCACAATTATGAAGATCTATTTCTTTGACATTGAATTTTTTAATTGTAAAACACATTTTTGTTGATAAATTTATCTTTTTGACAAGTTTAAATTGAATCTCTGATTTAGATTCCAACTCTTCAAGACATTCTGCTTCTAATTTTGGGATTTGAGCACCCCGAAATTCAACTAGTTCTTCTACCATGAATATGATTGTATTTATTTAATCTTTAATATTTCAATATAAATCTTTATTATATATAACTATTGAGTTCCATGATTTTCTGAATGATTGGAATGATTTGTAATGAAGTATTTAAAAAATTTAAATAATTTTTTACCCATCTCATGGTAATATTCATGCCAATTTTTCCTAAATATTAGAATTATTTGGTTTAAGTTCGACTAGCTTTTTGTAAGCAATAATCGTATTATCATTTTCTCCTATTTCATCATATATAATCCCTAAATATTCCCATCCCTTATAATAATCATTTTTAAGATTCAATGCTTTTTTTATTATATCAATTGCTTTATTAGATTCTCCCTTTTTATGAAATGCAAAACCAAGATGACACATTGAATTGGCAAAATTTGGCTCAATTTGTAATGATCTTTCACTTGTATCAATAGCTTTATCAAATTCACCTTTTTGGATGTAAGCAAGGGCAAGATTATTCCATGGCAAGAAATATTTTGGATTGAGTTCCAAGGCTTTATTCAAGTAATTAATCGCTTTATCATAATCTCCTTTCTCATTATGGATGTGGCCGAGATTATTCCAAGCTTGAACAAGATCAGGTTTTATTTCTAAGGCTTGTTTGCTCGCCTTAATTGCCTTATTTAGCATTCCCTTTTTGCAAAAAACTAAACTGAGATTATTCCAAGCATTGGCAATATCAAGATTTTTAAAACAAGAATTTGGATTTTTTAAAATTGTTTCAAACTCCTCTATTAACGTACTGAATTCATCATCATTTAAATATTCCAAGTAGCCCTCATTCATTAGATAAATGGATACCGGTAAGTGCCCGCTTAAAAATCTCCTCGCGATTTCCTCCTTGAACGCCCTTTTAGCTTGAAGATCTCCCGCTTTGGTCAATTCTTTTAACAATGGAAAGGCTAAGTTTCGGTGGAGCAAGCGCGTGTCATAATTTAATTCCACCCACGCTTGTAAATTTGAACAATGACCCCAGAATTCTTGTTCGGGAGCCATCCCTAAATCTTGAGGTTTCATGTCCTTCTCGAGCTTATTGTTATATAACTCGTCAGCCTCATCAATTGAATCAATTTCATCATGTCTATCTTTTTCATGAGGATTAATTAGTAGCAAGAATTTACATTGTTTAAATTGAATTCCCTTTACAAAGATGATCGACTTCCCTCTTATCAATTTCACCATTAGATATGTATTTACTTTAAATTCTCTCATTAGCCTTAAGATGTCAAGATATTATAATTTAGCCAGTTAATTATCATGAATAAAGCAAGATGGTATATAATACTAGAAATAACATCAACATAAAAATTTATACCAACATTTAGTTTTAAAATCAATCTTTTAAAAAATCCGAAATTATTTTTTCCAACCGCTCGGGAGCGTCGGGCGCAATGGCGGAAAATCCAACTGTGGGAAATCCAAGTTCTTTTTCAATTTCTTCTGGACTCATTGCATCTGGTAAATCTTGTTTATTTGCAATTATTAAAATATTTTTATTCTGGGTTTCATTCTCATCTAAAAATACTTTTTGAAAAATATTAAAATGTATCTTAGTACTATCTAAAACAAGTAAGAAATTTGATTCAGATTTAAAAGATTTTATTCCCATTGGCCCGTAAGGATCGCTGGGTTCTTTTAATTTAATGAATTTTCCATTGAAAGTTCTTTTATACGGAATATGATGATTTTGAACTGCCGAGATTCTAGAATAACTAAAAAATAAATTACTAATTGTAGATTTTCCCGATTTAGATTGTCCAATAACATTTATAGGAATGCTTAACGGAAAAAGAGTATTCTCAATTTTTTGTGCAATATAATAAGATCCTAATGAATTAAAATTTCTTAAATCATTTTTATTAAATAAGGAAAAAATCTTTTTTGCGACATTCATTAAAGCTATTTCATTGACTTTTTCAACATTTAGAATTAGATTATATTCATGAACTATAGAAAAAATTAAACCGGAATCCTCATAAATTCCTATTTGATACTTTTTTGGATTTAGTAATTTTCCATTTATGTGAAAATGCTTAATATTTAATATTGGCTCTTTATCTTGAGATATATGATATGACCTGAAAATTAAATTATAATTATTAGAATCTAAAATCAGAAGATACATTTAATTTTTCTCTTGAATATTGTTTTTATATTAATAAACGATGATTTTATTTAATTGATATATATAATTTAAGTAAGAAGTGAAGCACCTCTTAGAAATTTATCCCTTATAACCTCTGCATCAACCCAAGCAAACTGACCTTGCACATTTTGATGTGGAGCATCTGAATCTGAGATTAAAAATTCATTACTAGCTTCATTGTACTCCAAAATGACTACCCAATGTCGATCATTTATAGCAGATGTACCGTCTCTATAACCTCCCATATCTGCTTGGATTGGACCATGTTCTTCCAATGAATTTATTAATTGCCCAACCAGAAGATTCCTGTCTTCAATAAATTCTCCTTGAAAATTATTGATATCATCTTGATTGGGATCCATTGATAAAGCATCTGGTGTCACAATCCAAGAATTTCCTTGATGATCTTGAAGTGTTAAACCAAATCCAGTAAGACCTATAGCACGATTACGAAACTCTTTAAATGCATTCAATCCATCCAGGGGCGTTAAACGGTATTTTTCAGCCAAAATTGCCATTATCCTATTTGGGTTCTCAATCAATTGTTCCCTGAATTGATTCATATCTTGAATATTATTATCTCGAAATAGGACTTGCATATCTATATTATTAATATTATCCACAAAATTGTAGAGATTATTTGCCCATATTCCACGAGCATCTCCAGTTTTTAAAGCAACATGTACAGATTGGATAAACGCAGCCCAAGGGCAATATCTATTTCCTTCATCATCCATTCCCCAGTCATGCTGACTCACTACTTGAATCTCGTATTTCCCTTTATATAAAATAAAATCTCCAACATATAATATTTTATCTTCTCTTCCTTTAAAGTCATACCTATCACTATCGGGTGCATGTTTTTCATTAAGCAATTTGGCCCAAAATGGTGAAGGAAAGGTTTGCGATAAAGTATGTCTTGGTATTATGTAATTAATGTAATAATCCATGTACTCATTAGCAAATTGATTAGAAAAGATATTTGCCATTTCCTGGGGATTACTTGCGTGTTGCGGAACATCGGCAAAAATTAAAGACCCCTTGGGGAAGAAAGCTGGGAAATTATGGAGGAGCCCTCCATTCAAGTCTACAACAGGGAAATTTACGCGAGAACACAAGAAAAAGAGTGCATATGCGTTTTTAATTAGTTCTTCTTGACTCGTGAGCCTATTAAGAGTTCCAAAGTCGTAAGTAGGGGAAATGAAACCTATATGCTGAAAGATCTCCACTTTTTCTTTTATATCCCCTAAAGTACTCAATGGTTTAATCGATATTTCGCCTCTCGTAGCATCGAATTCAATCATATCTGCAAAAATAAGGCGAAGTGTAAAGTGTCCGAATAAACGTTCCGCAGATTTAAGGATTTTTTCCGCGAGATTTGACTCCTCAGGTAAAAAGTTAATTTTTCGAGTAGCAGGATCTAACTCGCTATATCCCGCTTGGCTTTCATGATAAGATAAAAATGCTTGCTCTTGTTGAATGTCGGGATCACTTCCAGTGTAGTCCTTTATACCCCAGTAAATCTCCGATAACCACTCTTTAAGTGATTGTTGCTTATTAAAACGTCCGTTAATATCTTTCCAGAAGATATTATCGACAATAAGTGGCGAGTCTGATTCTAATTCATTAATAATATGATTTATTTGTTTAAAATCAGGACCTTGATTAAATATTCCAAAACTATCGCCGATAAAACGTCCGTTTAATTGAGCTAAGTAGTCTTTAATTATTTTATAATCTGAATATGTCTTTATTTCATCAGAATCGAAAAGGCTTTGAATTATTGCCCAAAACTCATCCTCAGTAAAGCCATATTCCATTTCAGGATCTGTAAATGGTTCATAATCCAAGGGTCTTACCCAATTACAAGGATTAACGCAGAACTCTGTATTTTTAGTCTGTCGGGACTTTAATTCATTTTTACTAGATACTGGAGTTGTTTGTATGTCTTCAAAATATTGACTTTTATCAGTTTGTTCAACTTTTAAATTATCGGTTCTTAATGCGGGATTGATCAAATGTACCAATGTATCTTGGTTTAAATTAATGGAGCCCTCTGATGTCGAAAAGACGGTAAGGAAATCAACGCCACAAGGGTTATCATTTTCGTCAATATAAGAATGCTGATTAAATTCATCGATAGCCCAATTTTTTTTGTTTTTTAATCCCAATTTCAGGTTATCTGGTTTAAAGAACGCGCTTGATAACAAATTTCCATCCTTATCCGTGAGCAGAGCATTATAAATCGCTCCACGTTCGACACGATCCTTATGAGTTCTATCGAAATACCCATCAACCCAATTATCAGGAGTTATTACTTCTCTTCCAGAAACTTCAATTAAAGCCTGCTCATTTCCATCCTTGCTCGTGATGATTCTATATTTACCTTTTAGTTCTCCGCTTATGTCTTTTATCGATTTTCCATTTGAATCAAAGAATTTTGTAATACCAATGTCTTTCAATTGAGAAACCGTGATTTTTTTGGGGGTTATGAAATAATCTGACTTTTGGACATTTCTGACTAATCCTTTTCTAATCTCAAAGTTTCCATCGGAATCAATATATCCCACCTCACAATGGAATCTATCAAGATTAGATGTAGCTAATGTCTCTATATATTCCTTAATTGCTTTAATATTTTTCTTATTTTCAGATATAAATCTTTTTTTCTTGATTATATTTTCTTTAATGAAATTATCAATATCAAATAGATTAGGATCAAGCATTTCTTCTATATTTTCAGCAAATTGCTCTTTAGTTAAATCATTTCCATAAGTGTCCCAAATATATTTTTTAATGGCTTCTATTGTGGCTATTTCATTAAGCGTCTCTTTAGAAACTTTAGCGTCACCCTCGCTATTATATATATGTTGAAAATCTGTCGAAAACCACTTCCGAATAGTTCTTTTAAAGAATTTTTCAAAAGTTTTGTATCCATCTAATTTTTGTAATTCCCCATTTAAGTTGATGTACATTTCATTTTCAAATATTCTCTCTTTATTTTCACTTTTTTTATCCAAATTACCCCTAAAATTTATATATACTCCAGACATTGCGTCTATGAAGATATCTCTAGCGTATTGAGGGTTTAAAGAACTTTTTACAGGATTGAAAAGAACAACTCTCAATGGATTTACATTCTCACCTAAATCTATTGTAAATACATGAAGTCCTAAATCTGGCCATCGTTCATTATGATCTAAAAAGTCCATATAAGGCGCGCTTAATTGGTTTTCTCTAGTTTGACAATAGTCATAGGAGAATATTGGAACGTCAATCTGCTCGAAATCACCATCATATTTATTATAAATTTCATCGAGTACTTTTGGTAATAATTGTTCAAATATTTCTAGTTCAGAGAAAGAGCCCTTTCTAGTACTGAAAGTACCACGGTAAGAAGCAATAAATTTACTATTTCCAGTTGTGAAATATTGCGCCAGAGACTCCTTTAAGAAATAGGAATAACTTGATAATTGTAGATCGAGTGAAACTTCTTTACGATTTGCATAATCCATTAATTTTTGAAAAACTAAGTTATTTTGGACATCTGTTGCCCCCGATTCTTTAATCATTATCTCAAATATTGCAGCTTTCAGGCAGTTATCCATAACTGCTCTATATGAATCGCGAAACACACCACCATCCATTGCTTTAGATTGAAACATCACATCCCAAGTTCTTGTTAAACAAGTCTCCCATTGTGTATTAACAACATATAGATCTGTATCTGGATCAATGATAAATTTTCTATTCCTTTCAAAGAATTGATTTCTATCATTATCATATGCTAGTTGGTGAAGTTCTTTATTGAAATAATTTTCTAATTCCCATTTATTTCTTAGAAAAAGATTCTCAAACTCATGCATGAATTTAATAATTTGTTGTTCATTAAGTCCATCAAGGATTTCTAAAGAACCAATCATAGGACCTAAATTTGTTCTTAATTCTTTAAAACGCGCTATATAATCCGATAATATGATTTGTCTATAGGCACGTCTTCCTTCTTTAGATGCTTCCCTAATTAAGATAGTTTGAGAGAGATCGTGTCCTAGATGATCAAGTACTTCCGCTAATGTTGTTGTTTTTGTAATTAATATTCCATTATATCTATGTCCAACTTTAAGAATAAAATTATCGAAAATTATATCAATCTTTTTACTTCTATGTATACCAAGTTGAAGCTTTATACGAGCTTTAGCATCAGTAATTGTATCACTACCGCGTATATCAAACAATTTAATTGGTTTTGCACCCTTAATACCAACGTTTCTGAACCAGGGATCATACCAAATCTCTATATTATCACCATTAACAATAACTTTATAGCAATTTGCTCTTGAACTAGGATCTCTTACATTATCATCTTCAATACTTTTTATTACTTCATGTGCTTTTATTAGTTGTTTTCCAGTTTCTTGGTTATAAAGAATATCAGCTTTTTTATTGAAAAGAGACTTAATTTTAGTGATAATTTTATCTTTTAATTTTAGTCTTTCTCCAACCAGGGAGCTAAGGTCCGTCTCAGGTTCCATTGGATTTGAAGCACCTGGAGAGGTTGAGATTGTAGGAGCTTTTTCTCCAAATAATGAACTAATATCAACAACATCATGTAATAACGCTTGTTTAATGTCAATATCGGGTGAAAAGAAATCAATACCCATTCCTTTTGTTTTTCCTGACTTTTTTAGCTGTCGTTTTGTCCGCCAATCATGGAAACCTTTAATCTTCGCTTGTGTATATGGCTTGATATTGCTTAATATATTAGCCATTGTTTTAATATTCGTGCCAAAAGTGAAGAACTTAGCTGATTTAAGGATCAATTTTAAACCATTATAAACACCAGCCCCTATTAAATTTTTTAAGGATCTTTGACTTTTCTTTAATTCATTTTCACTAGCAAGATGAGCATTGACTTTTGAGAGAGCTTCAACTTTAATGTCATCATAAAATTCCTTTTTCAAATCCTTTAAAGTTTCTCTTCTTGTCTGAGAATCCATCTCTGATAAAGTTACGGCTTTTTCTGAGATGAATTTAGCATATTCTTCATTAAACCAAGAATTTAAATCTTGATTACTTAGTAAATTAGATTCTAAAAATAGGTTAGCCCCAGTATCTGGGTTAGCATTATCCATTGATTCTCTGATGGATGTCAACACTGTAGAGACCCAAAATCCAATTTCAGGATTCCAATTAAAGATATCAAAAGTATTTTCTACGAGGCTTTCAATTAAACCGTCGACTACGACTTCTTCAATAGCTTCTTCAAAGGATTTCTTAATTGTTTCTCTTGCCATCGCAACAATAGCAGATTTAAGAGTAGATTTAGTAACGGTTGTACTTAATTTTAATGCTTTTAATCTTGCCCATTCAGTTGCATGAGCTCCTAACATTGTAAATGGCGTGCTAATGGCGGTTGAAGCGAGCGTCATTCTTACTGTATAATCAATCTCAGAGAGCATTTCAGCAGAACTTCTTGCGAAAGTATATTGATTAAAGTAATCCATAATCGTATATGCCGTGGCTTGTCTTAATGCTAATTCTGGATGTTCTTCGACGTATTCAGAGTCTGCTGGAACGATTCTATCTATATAAATATGAAATTTATAATAAATGGGTAAAAGATTGAATAAGAAAAGACCATCTTGAAATTCTTTTTTCGCATCAGCAGTTTTAAAAAGAATGTCCTCAATGCTTTTTGTAAAGTATAGATTACCACTATTCAATTCATAATAATCACTGCTAATATCTGGAAATTCTTCTAATTTAATTGGTCCCGCATATATATCAACATCAATGCGATTAATTGGATAATCAAATGAATTATCCTTTAATTCTATTTTAGCCTCGTATTTTTCTTTTTCAACCTCTTCTAAGTCATATAGATCTTCACCTAACGTAATAAGAGCATCCTTATATTTTACATCAACGGTAATGTGTCCTGTTTCAAATCCTGAACCTTTTAATTGTTCATATCTCTCTTCACTAACCACAATAGGTTGATATAAGAAATTATAAGGTAAAGTTAATTTATTCATATCCTCATCTTTATCAGTAAAGATGTATTGAGGGCGAACATGTCCTGTTTTAGGATCAAGCATTAATGTAGCTTTTATTGTATCTAAATCACCATCTGATCGGTCATTTACAGCTTGCTCTATATAACCTAAAGATGAATGACCATATGGCCAATATAAAAGATTATCCTGACCTCCCATTTTCCAATTATTTGAATCGAACCAATAATTAGTTCGATCCCTATAAGAAAATAATTCACTAGTCAGCAACAAATAGTCTAAATTTAAATTGTCAGAATTTATAACACCCATAATTCCAAATAAAGCCCTACCTGGACTTGGCGGGGTTACTACTGCCTGAGCTGTATATTCTTCTCCTATTTGCCCACCTTGAATTTCAGTATAATAAGCACCGGGATGACCCATAAGTGCTGCTGGCATTGACTCACCAAAAATTCTATCAGTCCATACTCTTTCGCTAATAGAAGTTGGATCTTTTTTATTTGCACCTTCAGGATAAAATATATTTGCTCTGGATTTAGATTCTTGTTCATGTGCTGAACAATCCATGGAAAATTTTGTTAGCAAAGTATATATCACTGTATAAGCTATTGTTCCTAAAATTTTCGCTCCTGCTGGAGTTATTATAAATGAGAAGGCAACATTAATCGCTGTACTTACACCAGCAGCAATTAATGTCATTATGACTTGCCCTGCAACTTCACGCCAAAAATTTTTTAAATATTCTTCCCATATCTCTTTAGTTGCTTTCTCTTTAACTTCAACGACTAATTCTGTATTATAGATATCTAAGAATTTAACAGTTTTATAAATTTCAAAGATATGATCTTTTTGGATATAATCATCATCATATTTTAGAGCCTCGGGAAATATCAAATCTACTTCTTTTACTCTGCTTAGATGGTATTTCCATGCTCCAAACTTGAGTTTTTTATTTCCAAATTTATCAAAATTGCTACCTTCAGATAAAACTTTAACACCACTTTTTTCATAAGGTATGAGATCATATTTTCCATCATAGTTATATCCAATTGAGACAACTCTATATACCTTATTGC
This sequence comes from Promethearchaeota archaeon, assembly GCA_016839905.1. The sequence continues at coordinate 14,487 of JAEOTJ010000138.1, forward strand.
CATCCTTATCTTCTTCTTCTGAGGGAGATACGATATATACCGTATCATAGAATCCATTTTTAGTAGAGTCATAGTAGAAATAATGACCTGTGATTTTACCTTTACCTGATATAAATAGCTCTTTATCTGAAGTATAATAGACTTTTCCATCTGGAGGAGTCATGATTACTCCAGTTGCTTTAAATCTAACCAAACCTCCATTGGAAATGTCAAAGGGAAGAGTCTTATAAGCATCATGATATAAACTGAACCGATTAGGAATTTCAAGAATTATTGTTTCTTCGTAATAATTTTGATATTCTTCGGTTCCATCTTCAGAAATAATTAATAAATTATCGAATTTAGGCGATACACCATCATATTCCCATTGATTTACATCCCAATTATCATTAGAAGGATGAGTCAATGAAAGTTCATCGGAATCATCAGTAATTTTATAATCTCGCCCAGAGAGAATATTTCTTACTATTATTTCGGCACTCTGTTCAGCATCATCCTTATTAGTATTAAAACCATCTGAATAAATTCTTACTTCATTAATAGTCCCATTAGACCAATCCGAGATTGTTAATTGTTCAGTAATGCGTTCATCAATATTTTCTGTTATTACCCAATTAGTAAATTTATTGTAAGAGCCTTTTCTGATTCCAGATCCCCTACCACGATCTAAATCTCTTTCAGTTAAGTCATTATTAAAAACAGGATCATCATATGAACCTTTAAATAGTTTATCCCAACTCATTTTCATATATCGACCGAGCATTCTTCCAATGTTCTGCTTCCTTCCTGCTATTAGGGTTTTTTCATATTTCCTTGATATATGTTTAGTATAAGTATCTGTTTTTTCATAGGTGATTGATTTATCTGCAAATCCATCTTGATCTATATCAGTTTGGATGCTATAATAATCAGATTTAACGTGATAAATGTCTGTATTATGCTCTAATAAGGATTTTCTTGCCCAAAAATCGGTGTCAGGAACGAACATTTTAAATACAGAATTTAAAATAGACCCGAGTACTACTCTTGTGAAGAAACGTCTTGGGTTAAAAATAATACTTGAAATATCTTTAGAAGTTAAATCAAATTCAAGAAATTCTAAAGGAGAAGATGGACAATAATTTCCAAGGATCTCGTCTTTATATATATCAAACCACTCAGTCCATCTTTCTCCACTCGAAGTTTTACTGGTAATTGTTTCTTCGGTCTTGAAATCTTGAATTGTTGTATGCCATAAAACTTCATTAGTTCCAGGACTGACTTCAATTCCATATCTGGTAATATCAAACCTTCCATCTTTATCAACATCAATAACATGTTTATAATCCTTTATACCATCAGCTTCAAGATCAGCTTCATATATTATGCTCGAGTCATCTTCAAACACTTCAAAATTAACATAGAGCCCCGAATCATAATTATCACGTGTATAACTTGAACTTGGATCCCTGATAAAATCAATTGGAGTGAATGAATCTCCAATAGTCTCAGAATTTTCTCCTAATAACATTATACCAGATTCAGCGGAATGTTGGAAAGATATTGACAGATAATCATAGAATGTAGTGTCTGCGTGATCAATTAAATACTTATTCTTAAATTCCTCAGAAAGAATTATCTCTGAGCTAGTAGATATTGGCCCAGAAGAAAAGCTGAATATGGCGGTAATCATATCAAAATCATTCAAGTCTCCTTTAAATGATGTAATTCTTATTTCACTAGGATTGCTCGACATCCATTCTATTCCATAGCCATCAATCTCATTTTCAATTATAGTCTCTTCAAGAGCAGGCGTAATTCCAATAACCTTGAATAATTCTAGATCAGTAAAATCATTCGCTAATGAATAATCAAGTTCTACATGGTGGGTATGGTCTGAACTGTCGTCAGATGAATATATTGTAAAAGAATCAGAATAATATTGAACTATTTCATAATCATAATTAGAATGTTGAATTACGTTACCTCCCCACTCTTCATATTTAGGTGTCAGATGGATATCATCATAAACAACATCTACAGTATTATAATCAATATTTTTATAATCAAGAGAAATTGGCGCACTCCACGAGTTTTCCGTGCAATATTCAACATTTAAATTTATATTAGGGTCAATAATAGAAGGTAGCTCTACAGTTGTACCCCAATATTCTTGAGTACTTTCAAAATTAGTGTTCCATTTTAGTCCATTTCCTGACCAATGTAATTGAGCAGTATTATCTCCAACTCCACCTGCTTTATAACCATTATTATTTTCATCATGAATCCTTAGATAATCTAACCATTTTGTTGTATCAGCATTATTATAAAATAACGGTAACTGTTCTAGATCGAGATCAAGTTCATATCTATCATATTCGAGTAGCTCATCTCCAGATTTAAATTTCTGATTCTCAGTATATTTCCAAATTCTCTCGTTAACGTTTTCAAAGTCAACGGATGCATCTTCACCTTCTTTTCGTATTGCTACTTGATCTATTGTTAATTCATAGCAAGGGTTTGGAACTGAAAATACTATATCTGTAAAATCAAATATTCCATTATTAATTTGATATTTAATAGTAAAACTATCACCGGATTCTGGACGGTCACCATCATTTATAAAGGTAATTGATTCTGAATTACCTGGAGTAATCTCCCAATCAACACCTAATACATATTCTACAATCTCTCCATCACTTAATTCCTTAACAACAGATATTGGTTTTATGGAATCCCGGTAAGATAAAAGGAGGATATCATTATGATCTGGTGAGATTAAAGCATAGTGGTTTGTATCATCTAAATACGTGAATAATCCTTTAGGTTCTAACAGTTCCGATAAATCAATGTCCATTTTCACAGTTTGATATGAGTTTGAAAATTCAGTATCAAAAGGAGTAAGTCTCAATGGAATTTGATAAAGATCATCATCATCGAATTGAGAGTAATCAGAATCATCATCAGTATTGACTAAAAGACATTCTGCCGTGGGATATGTTGTTCCGTGGTTCTTTTTAAAGTATAATTTTTCAATTCCTAGTCTTACTGCCTTTTCTGGAGGAGAATTATATCGGATCATTATCATGTCTCCGTCCTTAAAAATAAATTCTTCGGGATTGGATGGATCTTCAGAGTCAGGATTTAAATACTTGTTTGGAACCTCAATAACATATGTATCCTTAATTCCATAACGATTTTCTAATGCTTCATATTTAATTTCCATATCATTAGGAAGGGCTAAGTGTTTCATGTTAGTATCAAAAAGATATACCAATTCATCTTGACTTGAATCTTCTTTAAGTTTATTTTCCAAGGTATATTTCATGTATTTATTACCATTCTCGTCAAAGTGAGCTAATTGTTCGTTCCATTCAATAACTTCATATTGAGGTAAACCGATTGCATTATCGCTTGAGAATTTTGGATCACTCTTGAAAATAGGAATGATTTCTAAGGATTGTAAATCAGGTAAGGCGGTAAGCAAATCAATTTTTATATTGAAACCAAATTTGATTATATCCTCAATAGAAATGATTTGCGTGGTATCAATTGGTTGATCTAAATTATCATAAAAATTAACATGTATTTCTTCTAAAGCATCATAATTCTGTATTTTTGAATTTATGAAAATCGAATCATATTCACCACCAGAAAGACTATTTTTAAATTCATCAACAGTTTCATCAAGAATGGATAATTCTCCAATAATATCAAACCATAAACTATTTCCTTCTTCAATATTTGAAACAATTTGAGAACCATAACAGATGGCTTCATCAAATGAAGAATCAATATCATCATACTGATAGAAAGCATCAAAGTTCGGTAGAACCTTGAGGTCTAATTCTTCACCAAGAGAATCCTTAACATTCCAGTGAGTAACATCTATTGAATCTTTTAATTCACCATTTGGGTCATATTTAAATTCATAATTATTGAATTCTATATCATTGAAATCAGGCATAAAAGTAACCCAGAAATCGGTAACATCCACATTTATTCCTTTATCTATAATTGGATTTACATCAGAAACAGCGCCGAAAGGAAAACTTAAAAGCCATATCATAGTATCATCGGATTCATCCAACCTATATAAATCTTCAGATAAAAATTGAACATTTCCATATCTGTCATAATAATAGACATTCACTACTGGGAGACCATCTTCTAGATATGGAGAAATATAATCATCAAGATTAGCATCAATATACTTATATCCATAATCATCATTATTACCATCACCATCACCATCACCAATTTCTTGATTATCATTTTGTTGTCCATATTCAATAGTAAATTTGTGTTCATAATAATCTCTTTGATATAATCGATAATTCAAGTAAAGAGAATAAGTATCATCAATCGAGAGGGAGTATTCAAATGGAGTGATGATGGAACTGCCGGAAAGTTTTCTATAGCTTTCACGATGAGTAATCATTGAATCACTGGATGTGTCTGGAACAACTGAATCCGTCACGGTATCAAAGACATTTGACCAAGGATATATAAACATTAGAAAGTGTTTTTGATCTAATAGGCCTGGTTGAACTTTTCCTTGATATATTACTTTTATTTGAGACTGTGAAGGTATAGAACCATCTATAAAATATATATAATTATTTTCTATCTTATTAATATAATTATCAAAATCTACTCTATTTGCTTCATCACTAAAGATATTAGCGATGGAAGTCCCATCATCTTCAAAAATATTAATATTAATGTGATATTCTGAATCACCAGGTAGATACTGATAATTAAATGGAGTTAATGGGAGTGGATATGCTAATTGAGTAGAGTCATATGAAATATCAATATATACATAACTATCTGGGATTATTTTATATCCATCGTATTCGTGATAATTATCTGCCTGTATAGCTGATTCGGCCAAACTAAAATCAATTTCATAAATATAATCAGGCCCTGGAGGCGAAGGTAATTTTATAATATCATTCCATATATCAGGGTCAATTTCTATAGGAGTAATTGTATTATATTTATAAGGATCATATGGATCCCAAACTAAGCATTTTATACTCTCAAAGGCAAAGTCTGGTGGCGGGACGTATCGTTCTTCTGGAACAACATCTAATATGCTAAAAATCTCTGAATCGTCTCCATTATATTCAACTGAGATCGTGTTCTCTACTGTTGGCTGGAAAACAAACTCATCTGTCGTAGGGATGATATAATCTTCTTTTGCTAGTTCCATTGTTATTGCTGAAAATTGCACATTAAAACTGGCATCTCTTGAAAAGTCAGGATGTAAACTAAACTTGTAATCATTTGCGCCAATTTCTTCATAAGTATATTTCCAGACTAATGATGATTCAAATGGATCTGTTGGATTTTCATGGATTTCATAATCTACTCCATTTTGAAATTTGTAATTAACCCAATAATCTATCATTATATTACCATTATCTCCATACGCACTAATATCTGGAAGATAAAAGAATATATATGCTTGTCCATTTGAGCTAAATTCTAAAGAATAATAATGGTCTTCTAATATGGCACGGGGGTTCTGTCCCAGCCCTTCTTCAGGGTCATAACTCTCATCTTTTATTTTTATATGAGGATCAAATCGATCGATATAAAATCCATTAATTGAAAGTTCATAATCATATGGACTTGCCACACGCTTTATAGAAGCTATACTCTTATCTATTGGAAGTTCTAGAGCAAAATGAGCATCCGGGGGAATATTAACATCAAAAATAGAGCTAAGATCGTATATCACATCGGTATCTAAATTAAATAACTGATGATAAAGAACTATACCTGTAACTTCAATTTCACTTGTAGTGAGTAATTTATTTGTAATAATGAATTCATTATTCCAAGAAATTGCTTCATATTCATCTATATTTATAACATCTACTTTTGAATTATAATCAGTAATATAATTATATTCATCTGTAGGTGTCATATAAAAAGTCTTTGAATAATCTTTTTCACCATCCACTTCAGTATCAGAACCGTAATATAAATTGACAAATCCATCTTGGATTAAAGTTTCATCAATGTTATAACCTTCAGTGAATAGCCCTAAGTTAGGGATCATCCAATGATAATATTGTCCATCCTTTTCTTGAGTAACAGGGATGGTTTCTTGAGTTCCTTTATAAATAAACTCATAATCGTCGGCACTTGGCACGTCCAGGGAAACTAATTGTGAATAGGGCAAATCTTCAATTGCTACGGTTACCTCAGAACCTTCAATTAAATCAAATGGAGAGCTTGGCAATCCCAGACCTTCAGTATCCAAGAATGGTCGCGAAAAGATTTGGAAATAATGAGGCGTGTTTATTACTGACTTTACATCCAAATCACCAAAGCGGTCCCGTGGCATTCTATCATACATTTCGACTAAATGTTCATCACATAAATAATCAAGATGCTCAAGAATGATGTAGGGGATGTAGTAATCATTGTCACCTTTTAGGGATATTGATATATAAATGTCAATGCTTCCTTCTCCAATAGAGTCATATAATCCCTGCAAATCTTTATTGAATTTGATTAAATAACTTCCATCAGCCTCTACATCTAAAGTATTATCAAGAGTAATTGTTTCTGAATCCGAAATGTATGAATTAAGGCCGTCCTTGCTGACAAAATAGAACTTGATTTCAAGATCATTAAATGAATTTCCCGAATTTATTATATAATCAGTTACAATTGGGTCCAGCTTGAATGTACAATTAACTTCAGGAGCGTATAATAAGGGGATATTATAAATTTCCAAGATTGTTTCATCTGGAGAATTATCCAATCCAATATAAAGGGTTGGATCATCAAGTTGAATTGTATCAATGGATTCAACTGAAGGTCCTGTATTTGTAATAATTAAATGTGTGAAATCTTCATCATTATACATTAATCTTACTGAATCGCTATAAGGTTTATCTTTCTTTTGGAATCCATAACCTAATTCATATTGAGAGCGAACTCCATAAATAACTTTTACATTATTGCTTGGTGTAATTTGTGGAAATCCATTATCAACTGAAGTACTATAAGTTCCTAACTCATCTTCATTATAAATAATGAAATCCTCGTTTAACCAAGCATTAGAACCAATACCTTGAAGACCATAATTCAATGTATTGGGGATACCCATGCTACATTCTTGCTCAAATCTGAGATAAAGTGGAGAATTCGCTTGTTCACTTGTAGGTAATGCATTAATAAAATCTACTTCAATGATGTCTTCGTTTATATCCTCACCATTAGGACCTGCATAATACCCTAAATTTATATAATTTATATCATGTTCATTAGAAAAAGTGAATTCATAGATGACCGTGAATTCTGAATTTAGATCCAAAACATCTCCAGAATTAAAGGTTATTGTTCCTAATGTTGGGTCAGCAGTCGCATCATTTTCCCAATTATTAGATTCCTCAAGTATTACTTCTTCCCCATTTTTTCTGCCAATTATAACGAGTCCTACAATAGAAACAAGACCTGGCAAACACGTTAAACCCGTAGCAGGATCAATAGAATAGTCAATATCGCCCTCAAAAATATAATTAATTTTTTGTCCATAGTTATAATTATTGACCGTACCTCCGAGTGAAAATCCTTGTATTGTTTCTGGTAAATTTTCAATATCAATTGTCACTTCAGAATTAGAAAATTGGATTCCATCATCATAAAGGGACCATAAAATAGTTGGATTTTTACTTGATGGATTTTTTACTAACCTCAAGTCTAATAGATAAATTTCAATATTTTCAGATTCACTTATGATTCTTTCAAAATTTTCATCAATATTAAAACTCAGTTTTAATGAAGATTTTAATCCCATCAGGAAGGCATCTTCAGGACCTAATCCGACATCAATGAACATTATTCCATCGTGGTTTCCTGGGCGGAGTTCAATGTTTTCGCGTAATGGAAATTCAGTTATGGTTCCAGAATCATCTTCTATACTGCACATTAAGTCTATTTCCACATAATCTTGAGCCGAAAGTTCATTACCGACCCCATCAAACCTAGGTTCAACCCAAACTGCTCCCATTAAATGTGGATAATTACTTTCAAAAGGCATGAACTCTTGACCATCAAATGCCGAGCCCCAAGCATTAATGAAAGGATCAATCAGATCTATTTGCGTGTTTTTATCTCCAAACCTGAACCAATAAGGAGGTCTAATTTCTAATGGTATGGAAATAATGGGCGAGCTCTTATAATATTCGGACTCTAATACTTGTAGATTTATAGTGGAGAGCCCTGGACCTAATTCCCAAATAATGTTTTCCATCGTGCTTTCATCAATAGTTATGGTTCCACCATCAAAATTTGGCTCAATTGCTTGTTGTAAGCTTTTAACTCGGTATCCCGAAGGATTAATAATTTCGATACGGGCGAAATATGAATATTCTTCAGATAAAATGCTTATTGGTTTAGGTTCTAATTGGCTAATCTCATGGACTTTATTCAGCCATTCTAAAGTTTTTCCTTCTCCAGAAGGAATTGGGCTTGCTTCCGTGGCATACAAATTGATTTGTAAATCCTCAAATTTAGGTTCATCTGGATCTGGTAAATCATATGATAGATAATCGCTAACTCCAACAGCGATATCCTTTTTATGTAAGCGAATAACACTTTCAATGTAGGTACTATCTTGAAGAATTAACTGGGATAAATCATAATCACTATTAATATCATTTACATTAAATAAATTATCCTCTCGAGAGCAGATATAATCGGCGGAAATTGTCATTGGTATTACTTGATCGCTCCAACTGAATGGTGCGCTAAAGACTCTCATGTATAATACGGTATCCTCTACAGAATAAACTCCTTCTATGCTACCAAAGATTTCTGCAAAATCTTTAAAATAATCATTATCAAGTGAGACTTCAAAATTAACTTCTCCAAATTCATTTGTAATTCCATAAGTCCATATATATGGACCATAATGAATGTCTTGTTCAATATTATAAGTCAATGGGCGTCCAAACATCTTGTTAGGACCATCTCCGGGACCTAATAAAGTATAAGGTGCGGTTCCCAGAGCTTCAAAATAAGGCGCTGCATCTAATTCTTCAATCTCCATTATTTCATTGAGGAACTTACTCTTGCTTTTTGGCATGAATCCTACATGCATCCAAATAATGGAGTTTTCTATGGGTTTATCATAAAAGTCAGTTAATTTAAAAGTAAAATCATAATCTTCTCTAACTTGAGCATCAACTTGAATTGCTGTATATTCTTCTCCACTTTCTATAGCTTCAAGTGGATGATAGCTTATTTGATATTCTCGATTTTCAACATAATTTTGGCTAACAATCATATCTTGACTAATCGTATCAATCATTTCCATTTTTACTCTTCTAGGGCGTGTTAAAATTTGAAATTCTTTAAAATGATTACTAGTTCCCGGTTTATTAGCATTCTCTTCGTCTTTATAGGCATAGAGTATACCTCCATCATAATCATTAATAAAATCAGCATCTTCATATTGAACTTGCACACCATCTAAATATAAAGGTAAGTATGTAAGTTTCATGTTGATTAGTTTTTCTTCATCTATAGGCAAAGCCATGGAATTTTTGTCTAATAATTTTTCATATTCAAACATTCCCATATTATCTATTGGTATATTATCGATTGTATGGTAGTAATCGGGATCATTTTCATCTTGGATTTCTAATAGCAAATTACTCGAGAGGTCTATTCTTCGGGAAAGAGATCCTTGATAACTGATCTCAAAAACATCATAGATATCAAACGTAGGACCTTCAGGATCTGAGGCTGTTTTTAAGGAATTATATAAATCTAAGAAATATAATTTAAATCCTGCATTTAGAATTGTATATTCACCTGTATTAAATGTATAAGATATAGAGGAGTCATCGGCAGATACTATTTTCACGACGTCATTACTCGAAACAGGATGCTCTAATGGAACTGGATTATATGAATAATAATAGATATTTATCATATCATCAATTTCAAGAGTTCCCAAATAATTTACAATTAACTGACCACTTTCATCAATATGCCATTCATAATCTTCTTGATTGACTAATTCATAATTATCTTGCCCAACCTTTTTTATATATACCTTATCGATATCAATAACTCCTAAATTTTTAATTCCTCCATCCGTATATTGTGTTCCCTCGCAATTAAATGGATTATCATTTATTGGATCAACAATAGTAATTTCATTATTTAATAAAACTTGATCAATTGGAAATATCTCGTAATGATCATCTTCAGTTATCCAATTTTTATTGATAATATCATATTTAACAAATGGAACTTCAATTAAGTGATCTTCATTATCTACGTCATGATCGTAAGAACTATAGGATAATGGTGATATGGGCCTCCCACTTAAAATCTTATAAGAAAACAATAAATGCGTGTCATATTTTAAATGTGTAGCGACAGCAGTTTCATCCCAATCAATATTCAATAGATAAGCATTATCAATATAACTGATTGTTGGAGCTGAAGATAAAAGTCCATGTCCAAAGGGATTATTTGGGTCATCATCAATAAATATTTTTCCTAAATCGGGGAAGTTGACATATAATGGTTTTTTATTTAAATCTTCATCAATGTAAAATAATGCGAATTCTGAAATATCAATAAAATTTCCATCATTGTAAGGGGATTTGACATTAAGATGATGGACTGTTTTTCCGCTAAGAGCTTTTTGGTATTTATAATTATATACCTCATCCTCAATTAATTGAATATCATTATCAAGAACAACTCCTTTTAGTAGTAAAGTCTCTCCATAACTTACATCATAAAAGTTTTCTCGTAAATATATTGGTTCATTTCCTGAGAGAGATTCTTGGTCTACTTGTATTGTAAATTCACTGAAACTTGGAAATGATATTTCATGTAGGGGAGTTCCAATTGAGTCAAAATTTGTATCAAATTTTCCTATTCCTTTAGGTACTTCAATTTTCCCATAATAATGATCTTTAAAATAGGTAGGAAATAGGGGTCCAAGATAATCTTCTCTTGTAATCTTATTAATGCTCCCAAATGAGTATATCTCTAAAGTATCTTGAGGATCTATTAAATTCATGCTAATTGGCATGTTTAATTCATTCAATAGAGGATCAGGGATTTGAAGTTCTAGATAAGCTTCAATATAATCGGAATATTCTGTTGAGATGGGATCACCATCGAAAAATTCATTATTTTCATAAAATGCGTTTAGATCAAATTGGGTATTAATTCTCTCAATTTTAAATTCATTAATTGCATAATAATCATGATAATCAGGAGCTTTAACTCCTATATATGATGTGGCAAATCCATTCTCATCTTCATCCGTAGAATCGCAGATTAAATTATACATTCGTATATCTCCTATTCCTACTCTTTGATAGGGAAGGTTTAAAACGCCATCTATTCCTCCGCTTGGACTACTAATAAAGGTTCCTGGCCATATTCGAGAGTCATCGATTATGAATGATATGGATTCTAGTGATTTTAAATTAAACATGTTGCTTGGATTTGAGAATGCTAATTCACTCATATCTATGTACAATGGAATTGATAAAACCTCACCCAAACCATAAAGATCATCTTCATAACCCCCTTCTTCAAAATATTTTCTAAGATCGAGGTCATAAAAGACCTTGGCAAAGGAATTCCCCATAAAGTCATTGAATTTAATTGAAAGTTTATCAATTGTTGTATGTGTAGAATAAGTTGAGGGCATGATGAAATTTATAATGAATCCATCAGCATTAGAGAGTAATAACTGAGTAGCGAACTCTGAGGCATCATAATCAAAATATATTTTTCCATTAAATACTTCATCAAAATGGTTATTAAATAGATCATGAATTATTGATTCTTCTGACCAAGAAACAAAACCAATATCATCAAAAATATAATCTGTTTCATAAGACAAATAAATTGTTTCATTAGAGGAAGAATTAACATAATAAACCTCTTTTATCCGCACGAAGTCATTCAATGCAAAACCACGAGTATAAAGGTTGCTTAATTCCATGGTTTCTGTCTTGTTATATGTTAATGGATTTACAATTTCTATGCTTCCATCAACAAGCACGTGTTTAATAACTCCAAAAATACCATCACTTCTTAATTCCCAACAAGCATGATCAAGTGGATTTACATTTGAATATATATTTTCGCTCAATAATGAGTCAGAATATGCCAACATTGTATCTATACTGTTTTCAGTTCCAAAATCAATATCATATTGACCATTTGTTGGATCTAAAGTCGCTATACCGTAATGAAAACCGTTAATATATACATCAAGGGTATCTGCTCCTCCAAATTGACCCTCATCAATAAAAGATAATGTTCTTTCAGTCAATTGATCACTATTCAAGTTAATATTATCATCCGTCCAAATTAAGGAAGTTATTTCTTTAGAGAAATCAACTATCTCCAAACCTTTATTATAAGAAGTAGTGGTTCCTATATTTCCTGCCATTTCAATAACTCTATATTCAAGTGTGAAGTTTTGAGGTAAATCACCCAAGTCTCCTAATTTATTAATTAATTTAGGGTTAAATTGAACCCATCCAGTATCATTTCCAGAATTCAGATCAATTATTTTATACTGATGTACAAAAGGATCTTCTTCAATTTCTTTTGTAATATAAAGCCATTTATATTGATATAACATTGTAGATTGATAAGGCGTTTCACTTCCAGTTTCAATAAAATAGCAATAATCTTCATTAAAAAGAATCTTATTATCAAGTGAGTCATAATAATCTTGAAGCTCACTACTTAAATCATCATTTATTAATTGCCCATTATCATTTGTAAATCTATATACGAAACGATCATCTCTAACAGCAGCAAGTATCCAAAAGAATTCTCCATCATAATCAATTGATTCTAAGGTGTCAAGAATCCCATGGTCATTTTGTGTTGTATAGGATGAAAAGTCTTCTTCAATACAAAATATCTCTGTATCAGAAACACCCCACCAATATCCATTTACCCATTTTATGTCTTTAAGATAAGGAATGGATATAAAAGTTGTTATTAAGTTGAAATTCGCATCAAAACAGAATATATTATTATTAGATCCCGCATCTGGGTTGATGGTTAAAATCACCCAATTATCGTCATAGAACTCTAAAGCACGGGCACCGAGGTCTTCACAGAGAGAGAGAAGATCTCCAGTTGAAATTTCTTCTACTAAACTCCATTCCATATCATACTTTAAAATTGGGCCAAACTCATATAATAAATAATTATATTCCTCATCCATATACATGTCCATGCATTTTTCAGAATTATATGGTTTGATAGTAAGGTCTATATCCTTACTAAAGCCTGTCACATCAGCCCAATCTATTATATATTGATATAACATTGTAGGCTGATAAGGCGTTTCACTTCCAGTTTCAATAAAATACCAATAATCTCCATTAAAAAGAATCTTATTATCAAGTGAGTCATAATAATCTTGAAGCTCAATATTTAAATTATCATAAATTAATTGCCCATTATCATTTGTAAATCTATATACGAAACGATCATCTCCTACAGCAGCAAGTATCCAAAAGAAATTTCCATCATGATCAATTGATTCTAAAGTGCCATAAGTGCCATCAATTTCGGGGACAGTCTGTGTTGTAAAGGATGAAAAGTCCGCTTCAATACAAAATATCTCTGTATTAGAAACACCCCACCAATATCCATTTACCCATTTTATGTCTTTAAGATTAGGAATGGAAATAAAAGGTGTTATCCAGTTGAAGTCCGTATTAAAAATGAATACATTTTTATAACTATAATGGTCTATGGTTACAATCACCCAATTATCGTCATGGAACTCTAAAGCACGGGCACCTAAGAGTTCACAGAGAGAGAGAAGATCTCCAGTTGAAATTTCTTCTACTAAACTCCATTCCATATCATACTTTAAAATTGGGCCACTCTCATACATTAAATAGTAATAATCCCCATCCGAATACACATCCATGCATCTTTCAATATCATATGGACCGTGCATATTTATATCCTTACTAAAACCTGTCGGATCTCCCCAATTTAATATAAAGGGATCATCATTAAAAATATAATCATATTCATATAACATCGTTGGCTGTAGAGGCAGATTATCTCCAGTTTCAATGAAATACATGTTAGCACCATCAAAAAGAATTTTATTACCATCATTCATATAATGATTTTCAACTTGAGAATTATAGTTATCATAAACCAGCAAGCCATAATCATTTATGAAACGATAAACTGAATGTTCTAAACCAGTAGTAGCTAAGAGCCAAAAGTAATTCCCGTCATATTCTATTGATTCTAAGGTCCCAACAATTCCATTGTCATTTTGTGTTGTATAGGATTGTGTTGTATAGGATGAAAAGTCTTCTTCAATACAAAATATCTCTGTATCAGAAACACCCCACCAATATCCATCAGCCCATTTTATGTCATTCAGATCAGGAATGGAAATAAATGGTGTTATAAAGTTGAAATCTGTATCAAAACGGTATACATTATAATTAGGTCCTATATATGGGTCTATGCTTAACATCACCCAATATAATCCATTGAACTCTAAAACACGGTCTAAAGCACTGGCACTGAGGGATTGAAACCAAGAGAGAAGATGACTAGATGAAATTTCTTCTACTAAATTCCAGTCCTCATCATACTTATAAATTGGACCTCTTTCATATAATAAATAGTAAAATGTTCCATCCCAATAAACGTCCTTACATTCTAAAGATTCACCTGAAGATTGCTCATTTAAGTTAAAATTAAAACCTGTAGGAAAACCCCATTCTGAAGCTCCTATATCCTTATTAATTATAAGAAATTCATATTCATAAAGCATTGTAGGTTGCAATGGTAAATTGTTTCCAGTTTCAATGATATACCAATTTTTTCCATTAAAACAGATTTTATTTTCATCATTCATGTAATAATTCTGAATTTGATAATTGTAGTCATCGTATGCTAACAAATCACCTAATTTAACAAATCTATAAACTGTAGGCGTTAATGCAGGATTAGCTAAGAGCCAAAAGTACCTCCCATCATATTCAATTGATTCTAAATCGCTTGATATACCAATATCATTTTGAATTGAAATGGATGAGAAGTCATATTCAATACGAAAGACTTTAGAATCACTCAAGGCCCACCAATAACCATCTACCCATATAATATCATTAATGGAATCGTCAAAATTATCATATGTCTCAATATATGAGAAATCATCTCCATAAAGATGGATATTATCACCCTCTATAATTAACCAATTCGTTCCATTGGAACTTAATACTTCAAATCCATTACCTTCAAGTGGATTTGAGATTTCTTCTATGAAATTCCATTCTATATCATATTTATAAATAGTACCATATTCATACAGTAAATAATAAAATGTTCCATCCCAATAAACATCCTCACATTCAGGATAAGAAAGCATGTCTAAATCCCTGCTAATTCCTGTAAAAGCACCCCATTCTGGATCTCCATTATTAATTATTAATTCATGTTCATATAATATCGTTGGTTCTGGGGTATTTATTTCAAAATAATACCAACTCGTTCCGTTATATAGAATTTTGCTGCCAGACTCTTGAGAAAAAGTCTGAATTGAATATAAATAACCATCATATTCCAGTGTATCATCAATTTTTCTATTTCTTCCAAATTGATGGACATTTCCAAGAGGGTCTTCAATAAATAAGCCAAGCCAAAAGAACTGTCCATCATATTCAATAGATTCCAATTTCATATCTGCAAAGATTACTTCTTCATCTGAAATCATTACTGAAAAATCACTATTAAATTGGCAATAGTATTTTTCACCAACTAACCACCAATTACCATCTGCCCATATAAAATCCAAGATCTCTCCCATATAAGGTAATAACTCAGGTACTATAATATCCATATCCCCTTTATATGAAAAATCTAATTCATACTTACAAATAATAATCCCATCAGTAGCATACCAATTATCTCCTTTAAATGCTAAAGCCTTAAAATTAGCAGATATGTCGTCATTCTTTAAATCATATAATTCTCCCGTAAAACTCCAATCTGCATGATATTTATAAGTTTTGCCATATTTATCTAGCAAATAGTAAAATGTTCCATCCCAATAAACATCCTTGCATTCTGGAAAAGAAAGCATGTTTAAATTTTTACTAATACCGGTAGGAAGGTACCATTCTATTTCTGAATCACCATAAAAGCTGATTTCAGTCAATGGATCTGCTATAAGGTCATCTTGGAAGTCATTATTATATTGGTTAAATATATCTTGATTACCTAATCCAATAAAAGGTGAAGGAACATTGAAATCTGCGATATATGTTTCTCGATATTCATTTCTAGCACCAAATTTATCTGTTAGGATAAAAACTAATTCTATATCATCACCCGTTCTCTTTCCTGTAAAGCTTGGTATCTCATTCCAAGTATATATAAATTTATTCAAGTTAGGGTCCTTTATAAAATCACCAACAAAAATATCCTCAATACCATCATTATAATATAAAGATATGGAGAGTACATCATTATCCGTAATATAAGAAAATAAACAAGAATTATTAAGATAAATATTGGTTGGTTGTTCTAAAGTTCCAACTGGCTTTAAAAATCTAAAGAATAAATCACTATAAATGGTATCCAATAGAATATTCTGACCGTCTAAGAAATCTTCATAATAAAGCTGTTGTCTAACCATTAATTTTTGACGCGTATCAGTTCTTTTTAAGAAACCACCATTTATCCCGATATCCATGTGGCTAGTATCCAAGGAAGATATATACATATATTCGGGCATTAAATTATCACCTCGATTATAATTATTTATTCCAGTTATTCCAAAGGCATCGTAATATAATTTACCAGTTTGAGCATGATTACTGATAAGCTGAATTTCCTTTAAGACTTTATTTTGAGGTTGTGCTACAGGAATTACATTATCAAGAATCAATTCACCATTAATATACAGGTTCATTGTGCCTTCAGGTAAATATAGATAATCTGGAGCTCCATGTATTCGATAGTCTAATCGAACATGATACCATTTATTATTGAGAACCTCAATAGAATTAGAACCCCCGTGATAATAATGATGCCACATATTATCTGAACTCGAATAAGAAGCTCGATAAAGAGTAGAATATCCACAATCTAGATAAATCGATCCAGAAACATCATCAGAAGGAGCATTAAAATAAAATTCTACCGTTCCTGCACTACTACCTCCTGAAAAAGCAACTTTTGAATCACAATTAGCACTTCCACTCATATCATTAAGTTCTAACACGTTTTCATGATCATAATATTCGTTAGTAATTCTTGTTATACACTCTCCTATATTATGAGTCCAGCCTTCTGGAATTGATCCTATCTCATCATTTTTAAAACTATAGGTTCCCTTATAATGTCCAGGTTCCTCCGGAATTATTAAATTATCTCCAATATTATAATTCGGATCCCAAGAAAATCCTAAAGCATCCAAATAAGAATGATAGTCATAATCTTGTTTATCGGTTCCAAATTGAAACCCCGTAAGGTCATAATTATTCTGATAAGTTACTCCACTTATTAATTTATATCCATCAACATAGACATTATATTGATATTTGCTAAGTAATCCATCATATTCTTCTTCATAATTACCCCTAAATGCTATTCGGACATGATACCAAATATTTTCCCCTGCGCCCCATTGAACTATATGTCCTCCTGTGTCATCATAATACTTCCACCTACCATCCTTTAACCAAATAGAAAGAGCAAAAATATCTGCTAAATCATTTTTGAAAATAAGGTGAGTACCACAATAGAGTTTATCTGAAAATCGAACATATAATTCTACTGTACCATGATCTTGTTTTGGAAAAGTAGTAGAGATTGCCGCATAGCCATTAAAATCAGGATCATGCAGTTGAACCACATTTTTGTGCCCCTCTAATTCTTCAATAATTTCTGCTGAGCATTGAGAAGAACCCGAATTGTCTGTCCAACCGTCTGGAAAAGTACCAACTTCATCATTTTCAAAATCATAGGATCCTTTATAATGCCCTCCAGGTCTTTTAAACATAGTTAAATCCAAATTATCATTATCTCCAATATTATAATTTGGATCCCAAGAAAAGCCTAGTGCATCTATATATCCAGCATAATCATATCCCTCATATACACCATAACCATTACCCATTGTTGTTATTGAGATTCTTTCTATATTGATTTGTCCAGCAGCATTTGGAACCCTTGAAATTATTAATTCTCCATCTATATATAACATCCATCTCTCTTCATTAAAATCAAGTTTATAATGATACCAGATGTTCTCAGCGGATTCTATTGGATTCCACGTCGTCCCTTCCAACCACCAGTGAGATCCTATACCTATGGCGAAGGAAATGAACTGATCTCCTATATCACTATAAAAACTGATTTGGAATGGTTTTTCTGCATCGGAAGTTTTCCACCACCATTCTATCCTACCTTTTGTTTGAGGGACTTCTAATTCAATTTCTGAGCGAGCTTTATTATCATCAATATTATCACCGTTATCTTCAAATTTCAATACTTTATCATGACCATCCTCAGAATCTATTACATACGTCCTGCAATCTCCATTGCTCCCATCTATCCATCCATTTGGACTAGTTCCAGTAATATCAGTTTGAAAACTATACGTGGCTTTATAATGATTTAGATTTTTAAATTGTTCAAAATTATCTCCAATAATATAATTTGGATCCCAAGAGAAGCTCAATGCATCAACATAACCTGAATACACACTTTCAATCATATCAGTACTGAAGATAATTTCCTCAATATTATAGGGACCAGAATTAGCTGTAGACATTATTTTATATTCTTCATTAATGGATAAGTTCCAATCTTCTCCATCAAACTCTAATTTATAATGATACCATTCATTACTTAAAGCTGATTCTATAATAGCCCAATCAGTAGCTTCCCAAAATCTATGATTTCCATTACCGATGCTAAATGCTTGATAAGAGTCTCCATTTGAATTTCTCAAATCAATCTGGAATGGTTTATCTGCGTCAGTCGTTCTCCACCACCATTCTATTGTGCCTATAGTTTTTTCTGATTCTAAAATAATTTCAGAATCTGCAACATCATCTTCATCACCATCAAATAATTCAAATACTTTAGAGTGTTCATCAACCATATCCACTACTTGTATTGAACTCTTGCAGCGTAAATCAAACCATCCGTCTGGAACAGAGCCAGCTACATCGTTCTGAAAAGTATAAGTTCCTTTAGCTTGAGTAGGCTCTTCCGTAAGTTCTAAGTAATCTCCTCTCTCGTAATTATTCACACCTGTTAATCCAATAGCATCAAAATACATTTTACCCGTATCAGGAAAATCGTCACCAATAAATTGAATGGAAGTAACACGAGAAACAATAGTATCTATACTAGGTAGCTGGTCTTCTGATAATTTTATATCATCAATATATATAAACATTGAATTATAATCAAGTCCTTCAAAATCAAGAGCCGTATTATGCCTATAATCGATACGAATACGATGCCAATCATCTTCTGAAAGAGTTATGGAATGTGTAATATCATCTCCAAAATAAAAATGCATTGTATTATCAGAACTTGAATACCATGATTTACATAGAAGGTATGAAGAACAATAGAAATATGTCCAACCACTAACATCATCTATAGGATTAAAGAAATAATATTCAACCGTTCCTGTGCCAAGAGATACTGGTATTGAGAGTTCACAACCATAACCTGAAAATTCATTTGGATCATTAATTTCTAATACATACTTATGGTCTTCAAGTTCTTCAATAATTACTGCTGAAAAATCAGTATTCATATTATGACACCACCCTTCTGGAACATCTTCATCATAATCAAAACTATAGGTTCCCTTGAACCTTGTTTTATCCATTTGGTTATAATTCCAAAATGTATCAGGTCCACGTAATGGATCCCAATCATAGGCTATAGCATCTATATAAGTGGAATATCCATCATCATCCGAATTTGTTGAAAATTTTATTTTATTTAATCCAGATGGAGTTCCAAGCATATCAAAAGTTTCTCCGATAGGTGTTTTCCAATTTTGATCAACGGCTAAGTACCAATGACCCCATTGATCCACATCTATATAAATATTATACCACGTATAACTAACAATATCCATAATATAATTGTATTCATCTCCTGAAGGACCTGAAGTAAGATAATGCAATTTAAGATCATCAATTATTAACACGATTCCATTATCATAAGAATCCTGACTCCAATAGAATTCAGTCCTTTTTGATGCATCTGTTGTATATATCCAAAATGCCATCGAATCGTATATATATTCTGTTAAGGTTTGTTCCATATAGACATTATCAGAAGATGTATCTTGAAGTTCAACCACTTTTAAATGTTCTGGGATTGGCTCTTCTGGGATTGAATCAATAACATTAATTGAACCTCCTTCTTCATAGATAATCCATTCCTTTGGATCTTCACCATCATTCTCATAGTAAAAAGTATAAGTTCCCATGTAATGTTCAGGTTCTACTGGAATCATTAAATTCTCTCCAACTTCATAGTTTAGATCCCAGGAAAATCCCACGGCATCTATAAATATCGCTTCATACGGGTTATATTGAAAGTGTTCAGGAAGAGTTTCAATTTGAAACCTATTAATATCAAGATCATTTATAAATGGTCTATTCATTACAATTGGATTTTCATCAATGTAAAGGTTATAACGATATTGCTGTAATCCATATGCAGGTTCACTCCCCCTAAATTCTATTCTTATATGATACCATTGATAATCATCTAATCCGAGACCTGAAATTTCATTTTCTCCATCGTCGTCAATAGTAATCCAACGAGATTGAAGATTTGGTATATCGTCTAAGTACCACTCAGTTCTTAATGCAAAAAGTTGTGTTTGACCGTTATTAAAGGAGATGAGTCCCGAAGACCTTTGTGCCATATTGTAATAAAATTCAATAGTACCATAGGTTTGTGTACCAAAATCATTATGGACTTGAATATAATCTGTATCAGAATCATCATATAAATAGAGAATACTACTATGGTAATTCAATCCAGAAACAACTTGAGCATAGCAATCATTAGAAAACTTTTTATAATTCCAACCATCTGGAAATGAACCTATTTCATCATTTTCAAAACTAAAAGAACCCTTATAATATCCTCTATTCCTAGAAAAATAAAAACTATCTCCAATATTATAATAAGGATCCCATGGAAATAATCCTATTGCATCGACCCATCCGAAATATTCACTTTCTGTCCAATCCGTGCTAAAAACAATCTCCTTAATATTGGATCCTTCAATATCTAAATCAAAAGTAAATAAGGGATTGGGATCTTCATCAATATGTATGTCTAAAGCCCATCCAGAAGCATCAAAAACAAATTTATAGTAATACCATGTATTACTACTAGCAGTACTTTCTGGATCGTGAATATTTACCCATTCCCCACCGTTTAAATATTTATGATTTCCTTCACGCATACTTAGAGATTGATAGATATCCCGTTGGGAGTCTTTAAAATCAATCTGGAATGGTTTGCTTGCATCCGAAGTTCTCCACCACCATTCTATTGTACCTTCAATTTGAGCCTCATCGAAAATAAGTTTTGAACTTGCTTGACTGTCATCATCTACATCTTCAAATTGATATACTTTATCATGTCCATCTATAGAATCCACAATATAGGTTTTACTTTTACTTAGCAAATCCGTCCATCCCGTGGGAATTGTCCCAGCATCATCATTATGAAAACTATAGGTTCCACTATAATGTCCAGGACTTTTATAGACTTCAAAGTTATCTCCTTCATAATAAAAGGGATCCCAAGAAAATCCTATAGCATCAATATAACCTGCATAATTATCAAATTGAGAGAAAGGATATGTTCCAATAATTATTTTATTTATAGTTGATTGAGAACAACTATCTGAAACCTTGGATTCACCATCAATAAATAGCTCCCAATTATTATCTTGAAATACTAATTTATAATGATACCAAGAAGTTGTTGCAGGTTGGAAGTTATCATATATTGTGTTATCAGTATGACTATAATAAAGAAAATTATCATAAATATAAAAAGAAACGTATTGATAATCATCTTCAAATAGAGAAAATTCGAACGTTTTAGAAACATCAGATATTTTCCACCACCATTCTATTATACCAGAATTATAATCTGTACCTAATTCTAATTCAGCATGAGCCCTCCCCTCATCATTATCCTCAAATTTATATACTTTACTATGACCATCAATAGAATCTATAACATATGATTTGCTAGTACCTGAACTAAGATCATCCCATCCTTTTGGAACGAGACCATTTTTATCATTTTCAAAACTATAAGTACCTTTATAATGTCCAAGTTCAATTTGATCTTTATCTGGAGCTTCAATTACGGTTAAATCAAAAGGATACTTGAAATCGTTGGCAGAAATTCTAATAACTTTTTCAGTATTATATTTAGCAGTTACATCATAGGAGATTAAATGTAATTTACTTTCAAGTTGAACTCTAGAAAGGCTTACTAAATCTAAATTTAAGATATTTGACCAATCATGCTCCAATCTAGCCTTTAAATAATATTTATTATTTTCTGAATCAAAAAATATTAATTCATCTAAATCTTCTCTTGAGAGGCTTAAATAGTTATTATCATCTAACTCAAACTCTTTAAAAGTAAGAAATTTATCTCTTATTGAGAATTTATATTCCTCTTTAATATTTCCATACATGTTAAGAATTTGAGCATTATCATACATTATCTCGCTAAAATAATTTAACTTTAAATCAATTTCTTCAATAAAATTTGCGGAATCAGAGTAATACTCTGTCAAATCAATATCAAAAATAATTTCAGGATTTAAATATTGTTCTGTGCTTGGAGGGTCATTATAAATTCGTGCATTAATGGAATTCATGGAGAAACTCATTGTTGATGAGAAACATTCTTCAAGATTTTCATCAATTACAAAAATCAATTTAAGTTCAAAATAATCCTCTTCTCCTTCATCAACTTGAATTTTATTATAAAAATTCTCGAATGCAATAGTCCTATCAATAATATAAGAAAATTTAGGTAAATCAGTTTCAGATCCCTCGTTATCATCATAGACAACACGATCTACCTGTTCCCATACATTGGTTCTATAATTAAACATGAAAATCTTGAGCAGATCGGCATTTCGTTCTATCTCATATAGAATGACTTGGTCATTTACCTCATCATAAATTTCTAGTTCATAACCAGGAATTCCATCAAATGGATATTCAATTTCAATTTCTAAAAATTGCGTATAAAGTTGATGGAAATCTCCTTGAAAAGTACAAGTGATTGGATTTATGCTCGATATATAATCATATTGCCATTCAAAAGCATGATATTTAATATCCGCAAATAATATTTCGGTATATGGTGTCTCCGGAGCGAATTTAATTGTTTTTTCATCAGGATCAAAGGTATAAATATAACTTGAATCTATAGGGTCCAAAGACTCATCTTTCAATTCAATTAATTCAAAGTCAAAATCATAATCTAAATTCTCTGAGTCAAATCTATAAGTAGAATCCTCTATCC
>JAEOTJ010000139.1 GCA_016839905.1 Promethearchaeota archaeon
AAATTTAAAAAATCCTAATTGATTATAGATATTGAAAAATATGAGTTTAAAAGAAGAGAAAATATTAGTGAAAATAATATGTCCTCATTGCCAGTTAAATTTTAAAAAGAATGTAGAATATCATAAAAAAGATGGTCTTTCCTCAATATTGATAAAAAAACATCCTGAAGGTGAAAATTGCTCCCCTTTCATAGCTTTCATTGATTCTAATGGAAGGCACAGGGGTTCTCAAAAGATTGATAATATTGAAGAAGAAGACTCCATAAATGAGCAAATACTCGAAAATACTCGAAGAAACATAGAAGTATTGGAAAAAGCTTTAAGATTTTATCATATAAAAGCACCTAGGAAAGGAGGAAGGGCATTTGAACATAAAATGGCGAATGTGAAGGATAGAGCCTTCATGAGTTCAAAATTTTATAGTCGATTAATTGAATTTCTAACTGAGAATGAGGATGATAATATATTTGGAATATCATATATTAATGAAGATGGGCATTTTGAGGGGGGATTATTGCTCCACGGGAAATATCTTGGAATGATATACACGATTTTTTGGAAGGACCAAAAATTACTCCTAAATAAAACAATTGAGGAACTGAAAATAAATACAAACCTTATGGTGGAGAAATTATTTGATACATATGACTTATCTGATTTCTTTAATTAATATTTTAATATGTTATATAATTTCTTAAAATTGGTTAGAATCTTCCAGACAAAGATCATAAATAGATTCGAAAACTTATTTTTAAAAAATCAATTATTGAAAGTATAATAGATATAGGAGGTGTTATTACTGGAATTAAGATATTATTCTGAATTATTACTTAACTATAAATCCTTAACCATTAAAAGGCGTGCTCAGGCACCTCTTAAAATATTACGAGTTATATGTCAGCGTCCCTATTTCACAGGTTCTGGGATTAATCTAATAAATCTCACTAAAAAAACAGCACAAAAAGGAATCGAACAATTTCTCGTTTTTGGTCAGCCTGCTGATCAAGGATTTCCTTTGAAAAATATTATCAATGAAAAACAGGTAAACTGGGTAAAATTTCAAAGTAATGATGAATCAGTTCGATGTGATGTTAACTTCCCAATTGCGGGGATGTCGGATCAGATGCCTTACAATTCAATAAAATTTTCTGATTTTACCCTTGATATGTTAGAGTCTTATTTGCAAGCATTCTCAGAGAAACTTAAAATTGCGATTGAGCAATTTCAACCTAGTTTAATACATTCTCATCATCTTTGGCTCGTTTCTGCCCTTTGTAGGGCTTTATTTCCAAAAATCCCTATGGTAGCAAGCTGTCATAACACTGCTCTCAGACAAATTGTTTTAGCTGAACATTTAAAAAAGTTTATCGTAAATCCTATTAAAGATATCGATGCGATTGCTTTTCAAAGTGAGGAACAAAAACAACGCATGACCAAACTATATGGTTTTGAAAAAATCAATAATTTTCATATTGTAGGGCAAGGAATTAATACTGATGTTTTTTATCCTCCTAAACGGAAGGTCAAGAAGAATTCGTTTTCAATTATATATGTTGGTAAGCTAAGCGATTCTAAAGGTGTTCCACAGTTGATACAGGCTTTTAAAGAAGTTCTCGAAGAACAAGACTATGATCTTGAATTAAACCTTGCGGGTTCCGGAATAGGACCTGAAAGAGATAAGATAATAAATATGGGGGCAGGTCTTGAAAAACAAATCCACTTTATTGGCCAGATTAATCAAGAAGAACTAGCTAATTACCTTAGAGAAAGTGATATATTCATCCTACCAAGTTTTTATGATAGTATTCCGAAAGTTTTGCTTGAATCTTTAGCCTCAGGGTGTCATGCAATAATAACAGATTTACCGGGAATTCAAGAAACTATTACTATGTGCTGTGGAGAGAATAACGTTGTTCAATATATCGAAAGACCTAGAATGGAATCAATCGATAAGCCCCTAAAAGAGGAACTCCCTAATTTTATTAAGGGAATTAAAAATAAGATAAAATTTCAGCTTTCCTATATTAATAATCGTGTAAGTACAGAGAATTTTTCAGAAAAAGTCAGAATTGCTTTTGGTTGGCAGTCTCTTTTTAGGAAATACTTAGAAATTTATAACAATTTTTTGATGTAAATTGTTTTAATTAAGATAATTTTATAAGAAATTATTAAAATTATCTACTTACTGATTATATTCTTGAGTGATATAATGGAAAATATTGTAAAGATATTCAAACTTAACTATGATGGTACGTTCGACGATGTTGTTTATGCAGATATAAATGATGTCTTTACAATTGTTAATATTTTAGCGATTTATATCGAAAAAGAACGAACCATGTATATATGGATTGGTAAAAGTGCTACGCAATCCCTAATGAATCATATCACACAAATTCGGATTATTATTAAGGAGGAATTTCCCGAGTTTAGAATTCTTAGAAATATTACAATTGAAATGAGAGAAGAACCTTTTGATTTTTTTAATAAGTTAGGCATATCAAAAGAGGATTTATATAAACAGATTAATCATCAAGAAGAAGTGATATTACCTGTTCTTGAGAAGATTAAATCATTAGAATTAGAAGCAATAAAACAGAGGAATGATGAAAAATATGTAGAAGCAATTAAAATTTTGGGAAAAACTGTTAACTTAGCACAAAAAATCGAAGATGAAGCTCTTGAAACTGAGCAGAAAAGAAAAATCTCTGAGATAACTGAAAAACACATAAATCCAAGAATAATCTATGAAATACAGGAAGATGCGATAAAATTTAGAAGCAAATTTTATGGATTATTAGATAAGGAGGATATCATCGGGGCACATAAAGTTATTGAAGAATTTCAGACAAAATATGAAAAATTATATGATATAACATTAAATTCTTCGGCTAATGCTTTAATAAAAAAAGATAAACAGATTTGGAAACAAGAAATCAATAAGATTATAAAAAATTTAATACAATTTGAAAAGGACTTTAAATCTTCTTTAAATGAGAAGAGGTTAGTAGAAGCTGGGAATATATTAGAAAAAGTAAAAATGGTTATTTCTTTTCTATCACATCCTCTTCGAAGTAAATGGGAAGAATTTGAAGAAAAATATTTGAAATTTAAAAGTTTAGCTGAGACACAATATGATCTCCAAAAAGAATTAGAGATTTTAGAAAAGGAAATGCAGGTTTCATTAAATTCATTTAATATTCCAGATGCATATAAGATTATAGATAAAGCAAATATAATCCTCTCCAATATAGAAGATAATAATGTTAAAAAAAAGTGGAGCGTTCTTAAAACATCTATCGCAAAAGCTCAAAAAAAGAAAGTTTTGGTGGAGCAAATTGAGTTATTATTTGTAAAAAGCTCAGATCTAAAAGAACAATATAGATTTGATGAATTAAAGAAAATTATTCAAGATTTAAATTTAAAATTACAGACTCTAGAGAACCCAGAATATTTTAATAAACTAAATATATTAAAAGAAGAGATTATTAATGCAGAAGATACCTATAAGAAAATCTTATATGATATCGATGAATTTGAGAAGAAGATCGAGGTAAAAAGAAATAATGGGGATTTAATAGGAGTTTTAATAGATTGTGAAAATTTGATGGTATTATTGAAGTTGATAAATGAAATTGAATTATTTAATAAATATTCAAGAATGGTTTATGACATAAAGAAGGAAATCGCAGAAAAACAAGCAAATATAGAAGAACAAGAGAAAAATATTTTAAATCTCTCAAAATTGGAGAGTGAATTAGAGCCTTCTCTAGAATTATTAGATATTCTAAAAGCAAATAATATTATGGATAAAGCAAAAATAATTTTATCTAATATTGAAGATGATACAATTAAGGAGAGATGGACACATCTTGAGAAAAATTTAACTTTAGCTAAACAAAAGAAAAATTTAATGAATGATATTGATCTTTTTCTGCCAAAAAGCTCAGAATTAAAAAAAAAATACAAATTTGATGAAATAAATTCTTTTATTAATAAATCAATTTTAAAATTACACACTCTTGAGATCCCAGAATATTTAAATAAATTAAATGATTTAAAGGTAGAAATTAATAAAGCAGAAGTTTCCTATAAGCAGATACTTTATGATATTGAGAAATCAAAAGATACTTTTCAGTTAAAGAGGAGAAACAATGAATTTAAAGAAGCACTATTAGAATGTGAGAAGATTATTAAGCTCGCTAAACCAATAAATGAGAATGATTTAGTTGACAAATATTTAAAAATTTCTGATGAACTTAAGGAACAAAAGGAGTTAAGAAATAAAATCTCTAAACTAGAAACTAATATAAAAAATTCTTTGGAATCCTTAGATATTTCTAAATCTAATGAACTAATTGAAGAAGGAAATTCTTTAGTTGAAAATTCAATTAAAGAGGATATAAAGAAGGAGTGGGAAAATTTTAAAATCGAATTCTCGGAAATTAAGAAAAGGAAAATATTAAATGAGGAACTTCAGGATTTTTTAAAAGAAAGCTCATCATTAAAACAAAGACTCCTCTTTGAAGTATTACTCTCAAAAATAGATAATTACTTAAAACAATTACAGCACATACAACTTCCTGAATATATTGAGATATTAGAAAATATAAAACAAGAAACTGTGTATGCTCAAAGATTACATGAGAATTTAAGCAAAAAAACTGAGGAAAATATAAGTAAAGAGCTCTTTGAAAGCAAGGAAGAAGAAAAACCAGATCAAATATATAGACCTGCTTTAAGAAAACTCCTATCTTCTTATTATAACAATGGAGATATTAGGTATAGTATTGTTTTTGGAAAATTACAAGATATAATTTATATTTATAAGGATTTAGTATCAATGATCTCTCAAATAATTAAAGATTACATAAAGAAATTAATACATCAATTTGATTTAAATTATAAGAAGATTCTTAGAGATAATTTGGAAAGATTGCTCCTTCATTTACCGGCTAATTTAATTAATGAAGGAGTGGAAAAGCTTTATGTGGATGGCTTAATAACATTAGAAAATTTTTATAAAAATCATATTAATTACATTGAGAAACCTTTTCTAGATTCATTAGTAGAAGTTACCTTGGAAGAAGAAGAAAATAAAACAACTTATTGTATCAAAGTGAATTTAAAATTAGCTAAAGCAACATATAATTTATTTAAAGATTTTGATAATGATTTAGATGGAATTGCAGAAACAATTTCAAAGGGATTAAGGCACTTCCAATTAGATGTAGTCCCAAAATCGTATAAGATCACTCTTAATAATTTATTCTTAGATTGCTTAAATGAAATCTCTAATGAACTTAAAAAATTAAATTAATAATTAGAAAGATATTTGAATTAATTTGGTATTTTAAATATGAGAAAAAAATACTATAAGGGAAAAAATGCTGTTATTACAGGTGCAGCTAGCGGAATTGGGAGATCTATTGCAATAAATTTAGCAAAAATGGATGTTAATCTTGTAATTTCGGATATAAATATGGAGAGATTAGAACAAGTAAAAAAAATAATTGAATCAATAGGCGTTAAGGTGATTGCAGTTAAATGCAATGTAATGAAACAAAAAGAAGTAGAAAACTTAGCGAGGACTTCAATTTCTGAAATGAAAGATATCCATTTTCTTTTTAGTAACGCGGGAATTGCAGTAGGAGGGCAATTTGAGCATTTATCTATGGCAATTTGGAAAAGAATCATAAATATAAATATTTGGGGCATGATTTATGTTGTTAAAGCTTTTTTATCTAAGTTATTAGAACAAGGTTTTGGTCATATTATTGTTACCAGTTCTGTAGCGGGTACAATTGGAACCGGAGGATTAATCCCTTATAATACGACGAAATTCGCAAATGCTGGTTTTTGTGAGGCCCTTTATGGAGAATACCACGAAAAAGGTATCAATGTTTCTATTCTCTGCCCTTTTCCAATTAAAACTAACTTAATTGAAACGGCAGGAATTAGTGTTGCACCAGAAATGATTGAAGATCTTGATCCTGAAGCTACATTAATAGGAATTAAAGAAGCAAAAAAGCATTATTGGAACAAATTCACTAAAAAAAAGATTCTTTTAAGTGGATTTGGAGGAGGATTTCCTATAGACCGTGCAGTAAAACGATATTTGAGAAGAATTAGAAGAAAGAAATTATATATTTTTGAACGAAGATATGGGAAAATGTGTCAAAGTTCTAAAGGATTGACAAATGTGATTTATAAAAAGCTCTTGAGGACTTTTAGTAAACGTCATATGAATTTGTTGAACGAGACTTTTGAAATTACTAAAATAGTTACTTTAAAAGAAATGGAAAAAAAAAAAATCAAATCAGAATTAAAAGAATTAAAACCATGATAAAATTATTTTAATTTTTATATAGATAATTAAAAGTTATCTTAACTTACAAAAAAAATATAACATTTAATCTTTATTATTATAAATTTCATCCAATAAGAGGAGTATATTTTAAAATACTTGGGAAAAGAACATTCCATTTTTATCCTCAATACTGAAATATGACTATAATATGAAAATCAAGGGGTATTTAAGAGTTAATTTTAAATTTCTAATATAAGAATTTTTTTATAACCATAAAATGATTAATTTTTAAATTTAAGATATGTCTAAGCTAAAAAAAAGGAATTTAATTAATGTTAGATGTCCTATTTGTAAAATAGATAGAGAAATAGAATTTCCAACTCTAGTAATAAATCAAGCCAAACAATTAACAACTGTTTCTATTCCAAAAGGATTTATTTGTGATCATCATTTTCAAGCTTTTATTGATAAGAACTTTAAAATTCGAGGGTATCAAAAAGTGGATTTTGAGATGCCTATTGAAAAAAGTAGAACCCAAAAACATGTTAAAAAGGGTATTAACACCTACAATGAAGATGAAAGCGATTTATTTAAAAATCTAATAATGGAAGGCAATTTTATTGAATATAATCCTAAAAAGATATCAAAAGAGAAAAAACTACTTCATAATAAAGAAGAAGTACCTCTTAAAAAAAAAAGAATGACTTTAAAAGAAATTTATGAAGAATTTTGGGAATTTATCGATGATGATATTGAAATATTTCAAGAATTCATCTTAAAAGATAAAAGAAGAAAAATCTCTTTAAATAATCTTTTATGAAAAGATACTTAAAGATAAATTGATATATTTCTTCGTATTTAAATTTATTGAACTACCACTCGCTAAAGCGTGTGCATTCCTAATTCCTCGAAAATTGCTCTGCAAGATTCGAGAATCATGCAAAGTCTTACATTATCTCCAAAGGCGTGACTTCCCGTCGCTCCAACGGTAGAATTCATTCCCTTTCTTGTTGTTTATTTAAAGCCGTTATTTATCCGACTAAAGAGAATGAATTAATTGAAATAATAGTTGAGCCATTTTAAAACAAGGGACTGGGATGGTTTAGTGAATTTTCTTCAAGCTCAAATCATCTCCCCCATAAATAAATGGGGGAGCTTTCTCGAATGGTAAAAATCAAAGCTAAAAAGATTTTTAATCTATAAATTTTTCTCTTCAATTAGAAATACTGAATAATAAAGTCAATATTTAAATATATTTATCTTCAAAGTTATTATTAGGTTATAAATAGCAGTTCACTGATTTGTGATTATTACTCATTAATATAAAAAAAATTTAAAAATAAGAATTGACAATTGTGTAAAATAAGAGCCTAAACAACTAACAACTTATTGGTAATCAATATCATTATTAGATGAGATGGTATTCAAATAATATGTCTAAAAATTAGTGGTTTTTACAAATAATTTAAGCAAAAGTGAGAATCAATTTGAAAACAAGATTTGAAAGCTTTGGAATGTATGTACCTGAGAACATAGTGACTACTGATGAATTACTAGAAAAATTAAAAAATAAACCTGAATTTGATTTAAAGAGAATTACGGGAATTAAAACCCGGAGATGGCGATCTGAAAGTGAGGATTCATTTACAATTGCCTTAGCTGCTGCTAGAGATTGTTTGAATAATTCAAAGTACAATGCTGAGGATATAGACATTATCATTAATTCCTCAATAACTCGATTCAAAGGGGAAGGCCTTACTTTCATGTTTGATCCTCCTTTAAGCTTATATTTAAAAAGAGAGTTATGCGCAGACCAAGCCATAAATTTTGATATAACAAACGCCTGCACGGGTATGATGAACGGAGCATTTATTCTCGACCAAATGATAAAATCGGGTATTGTAAAGAATGGCTTGATCGTAAGTGGTGAATGTATAACTCCAATTACGGAAACCGCCATAGAAGAGATAAGGGAAAGGATTGACGACCAATTTGCGTCTTTAACAGTTGGAGATTGTGGGATTGCTTTTATTATGGACGAGTCTACAGATCCTAATATTGGCATAGATTCTATAGAATTAAAAACTTTTGCGAGATATCATGATTTATGTTTTGGAATGCCAAGCGAAGAGAGAGGTGGAGTTTTGATGATTACAGACACGATAAAAATACAAATGGCGGGTCTAAGAAAGATACCCCCATATTTTGAACAATTTGTAAAACGAGAAGGATTAAAATGGGAAGATTTTTCATGTGGTATTCCTCATCAGACTGCAATTAAAACCATTAATTTAGGAATTGAAGCGGTTCGACAACAAATGAAAAAGGAGCCTAAGGAGATGCCTGAGGTATTTGTAAGTGTTGATAAATACGGAAATACTGCCTCGACTGCGATTTTTCTTGCTTTTTATAATAGTTATAAAGAAGGTAAATATAAACTAGGTAAAAAAGCAATGTTCTTAACATTTGGATCAGGACTATGTATTGGATTTTTATTAGCAAGTTTTGGGAATTTACATAAAGGTAGGAAGTTGAATTCATAAAATGGGCGCAATTATTAAAGCAACTTCTATGACCATTGGCAATGGCAATGATAGCATTATAGATATGTGTGCTGAGGCAGTAAAAGATTGTATTAATAAATCAGGCGTTGATAAACGAGATATTTCCTTATTAATTAATGCGTGCATAAATCGAGATAAAAATATTGTTGAGCCTGCCATTGCAGCACTTATCCAAAATAAAGCTCGATTAAATTTAAATCCTAACAATAGATTGTTGTATGAAAAAAAAGGAACACTTTCCTTTGATGTTATTAATGGTGCTTGTGGATTTTATTCTGCTGCTCAAATAATAAATTCCTTTTTTAGATGTGGCACGATTGAAAAGGCCATTATCGTAACAGGTGATGTTCATCCTTCAGGAAAGATTGTTCCTGATTTTCCTTTCACGCATTCAGGTAGCGCAATGCTATTAGAACGATCTAATGATGAAAGGGGATTTAAAAAATTTATATTCGAAACTTCTAAAGGTGATTATCTTGGTATGACACAACTTTGCAATCCAGCAATACATGGGAACAATGCTAGAAATGTAATAACCATAGACATTGCTGATGATTATCTTAGCCGTTTAAAAAATTTCATTCTCGATACTATTAATAAATATGTTGATAAGGGTATTATCGATCTTGACAAATTTAATCATCTTATAGCTCCAACGATATCAATGAATTTTGGAAAAGAGATTGCTGATTCAATCGGATTTAAAAATAATTTAATAATGAACTCATATGATAAATATGGCGACACTAATACATCCTCTCCAATAATCGAATATCATCTCGCAGTAGAAAAAGGAATAATTAAATCTGGAGATCAGATTTTATTTATTGGTGGAAGTGGAGGACTTAGTTTTGCATGTGGATTTTATGAAGTTTAATTAATAAAAATGGTGATAAAAAATAAATAAATCAAAAAAAAAGGAAAAATATTTTGATCGTAAAGGATTTGAAGATGTTTATCCATTTGAAAGTCATTTTATAGAAATTGACGACTGTCAGATGCATTATATTGACGAAGGTAGTGGAGAAACGATACTTATGAGCCATGGTAATCCTACGTGGTCATTTTATTATAGAAGATTGATAACTCATTTTAGTAATCAATATCGGGTTGTCGTTCCTGATCATATCGGTTATGGTTATTCTGATAAACCGAAGAAATATGATTATACTGTAGCAAGGCAAGCTAAAAACCTTGAAGAATTTATTGAAAAACTTGGATTAAAGGATATTACGTTTGTAGGTCATGATTGGGGCGGTGCTTGGGGAATGGCTTATGCTGTACGCCACCCTGAAAATATAAAACGATTAATCTTTTTAAATACTTTTGCTTTTCTTCCTCCAGAGGAGGCTCTTGAAAATAAACCTTGGCAATTGATGATAGTTAGGGTTCCAATTGTTGGAGCTGTAATTGTAAGAGGTCTTAATGGTTTTAGTAGATTTGCAATTCTTATGTGTATAAAAATTAAAGAACGAAGGAAAAAAGAACTAAAAAAAGGATTAATTGCACCGTATGATAGTTGGAAGAATAGAGTCGCTGTTCATAAAGCAGTTCTAGATATTCCGTTATCCGAAGATGCTCCTGCGTATAGCGAATTAGAATATATTGAAAATAATCTACATAAATTAAAAGATACTCCAAAAATCTTTTTTTGGGGCGTAAAGGATTTTGTTTTTACAGAAGTCGTTTTAGAAAAATGGCTTGAATTCTATCCAGATGCCCCAGTAAATAGATATAGTGATGCAGGCCATTATGTGCTAGAGGATGCCTATATGCGCATCATTCCTGGTATAGAAAAATTTCTAAATGAAAATCCAATTTAAAAAAAATGGTTATAATTAAAGAATTGAGAAACAAATGACTTTAAATAATAAGGAGAACTCAAAGAAGAATGATGATGATCAAGATAAGAATTTTAATGTGATATCCGTTTATATAGATGAAGTCCTCGGAAAATATCCTTATAAGTTAGGTGTAGTATATCCACACTGTCAAGATAAAGTAGATAGATATGCATATACACATTTAAATTATCAACAAGTAGGAGAAGAACTTTGGCGACATTATCATGGATTTAAGGAAAGAGAGATTGGACCAGGAACAAAAGTTTTATTACTTGTACCACCTTGTCTAGAATTTACTACGTTATTTGCTGTTCTCATGACTATGGGTGCAATCCCCATTCTAATCGATCCTGGGATGGGAATTCGTCCCATGCTTAAAAGTATTAGATCTGTAAAACCCGATGTTTTTATGGGTATCCCGCTAGCCCAATTGGCCCGAGTTTTTGGTAAAAGATATTTTAAATCTGTAAAACTTTCAATAACTGTGGGGGGGAGAAGATGGTTTTGGCGAGGTCCTAAATTTATCCATTTAAGATCAGATAATGCAGAGCCAGATCAGATTTATAAAGCAAAAAAGGATGATATCGCAGGCATATTCTTTACTACTGGAAGTACTGGAATTCCAAAAGGGGTAATATATACTCATGGTATGATGATAGCACTTACTAAAAGTGTAGCAGATTTTTTTAAATTCGATTCATCAACAATTGAAATGCCTGCATTTCCTCCTTTTGCTCTCTTTTGTTTAGCATATGGAGGAACTAGCGTGATTCCTGAGATGGATCCGACACGGCCAGCTAGAGCAGATCCTGAAAAACTCATACGATTCATTAATGATTTTGGAGTGAATGTAAGTTATGGTTCCCCTTCAATTTGGAGCAGTGTTAGTAGGTATTGTATAAAAAATAATGTTACTTTACCATCACTCAACCGTCTCTTCTTATTTGGAGCTCCAGTATCGGGAGAAATCTTGGAAAGATATCAGAAAATTATGCCCAATGGAGAGACATATACCCCTTATGGAGCGACTGAAGCAATTTTTATAAGTACGATAACTGGTTCGGAAGCTTGTGCTGAAACTTTTCCTCTTACAAAACAAGGAAAGGGTGTATGTGTAGGTTATGTAATAAAAGATGTAGAAGTAAAAATTATTAAAATTACTGATGAAAAGATTGAAGTACCTGAAGGGGGCTTTGATGAATTGACAGTTCCACAAGGTACAATTGGAGAAATCGCAGTTCGAGGAGATTATGTATCATCCGAATATTATATGATGCCTGAACAAACAGCCAAGGCAAAAATATATGATAAAGACACAATCTGGCATCGAATGGGTGATCTTGGTTATCTTGATGAGAAGAAAAGGCTTTGGATTGTAGGACGTAAATCACACCGCGTCAAGAGAGATGGAAAAGAATATTATACCGTTATGATTGAAGCATTTTTTAATTTTCTTGATGGTATCATTAGGTCTGCAATGGTGGGTGTGCCAGACTCTAAGATAGGTCAGCGGATGGTAATTATTATACAATTAGAGAAAAAAAATTTACCTAATGAGCTTAAAAAGAAGAAATTAAGGGAAACATATCTTTTCTCAATTGCGAAAAAAGCTAACATACTTGTAGATGCCTTTTTATTTCGAGGAAAGATACCAGTAGATATCCGTCATAATGCTAAAATTAAACGTGATTTATTGGCTTTATGGGCTGAAAAAAAATTAAAAGGGAGATTTGATTAATGAAAGTATTGGTAACAGGTGGAGGTGGTTTTCTCGGCAGATATATTGTTGAGAAATTAGTCGAACGTGGTGATGAAGTAAGTATTTTCTCTCGTGGTCATTACCCCGAAGTAGAAGCATTAGGTGTAAAGGGAATTCATGGTGATTTACGAGATAAAAACGCAGTTATTGAAGCATGCCAAGACCAAGAAATTGTTTTTCATGTGGCAAGTAAGATCTCAATGTGGGGCAAGTGGAAAGACTTTTTTGAAATAAATGTTGAGGGTACTCAAAATATTGTCGATGCCTGCCTTGAATGTGGTGTTTCAAAACTTGTTTATACTAGTACGGCAAGTGTCGTGTTTGAGAATGAGGATTTGGAAAACGTGGATGAATCGACACCCATAGCGAAAGAGTTCCTTAGTCATTATCCTAAAAGTAAGGCTATGGCTGAAGAAATTGTATTAGAAGCGAACGGTAAGAAGGGATTAATTACAACAATCTTGCGACCACATTTAATATGGGGTCCTCGTGATCCTTCCCTTGCACCAAGACTAATAGACGCAACAAAAAGGGGTAGATTACGAATAATAGGGGAAGGTAAAAATAAAATGGATATTACTTATGTGGATAATGTTGCTGACGCTCATCTCTTAGCCGCTGATTCACCTAAGTCTGCGGGACAGGTATATTTTATCGGCCAAGAAGAACCCGTACTACTTTGGGACTTCTTACAAAAAGTTTTTAAGCGCATTAATGCCCCTCCTATCAAGAGAAAGGTCTCATTTAGGCTCGCTTATAAAGGAGGGAAAATTTTGGAATTTTTCTTTAAATTATTCCATATTTATAATAAAGAACCCTTGATTACTCGATTTCTCGCGTCAGAATTAGCTAAATCTCATTATTTTAACATATCAAAAGCCAAAAAGGAACTTGGATATAAACCAAAAGTAAGTATGGAAGAAGGATTAAATCGGTATGTTGAATATTATTTGAAGAATAACGAATAAAGATATGATTTGACTTTTTCTGTTGTCTTAATTTCCTCTTTTTATTAATACAAAAAACCAAGGTACAGTATATGAATATATCTTATTCACAACAAAATTAATTAAGATGAGAAAAAAAGAAATTTCTTGTTTTGGAAACTTTCCAATTCAATTCCAAATGATTAGAAATCATATCTCTTATTATATCTTTTTTGGCATTTTAAAAATTAAAGTAAATTTAAAATTTAGTTGCAGATTTTCCTACCTAATTTAAATTAAAATAATAAGTGAATTAAAAAGAATATAAAAAAAATATAATAATTCATGGTGATAAAATGAGTTATAAATTACCAGATGAAATAATTTTCATATCGAAAATTACATTAAAAAGATTTAGAAGCCATGATTGGTATTGTAGGAAGAAATTATGCCTCAAACAATAAGGCTATTACTGCCTCTTATCTTGCAAAATCAGTCATGGGCTTGGAAAGTCAAATCCCAGATATCGTAGTACGCCCAAAATACGTTGAAGAAATCCGGAAGATCTTATTATACTGTTCAGCAGAAAAAATTGCTGTAAGTCCAGTATCAGCAGGATTATCAGGAGGTTTTGCGTGTCCAACTATAAAACCAGCTGGTGTAATGCTCGATTTAGGAAGGATGGATAGAATAATTGAAATCGATGAGGAAAATCGATATGCTATTGTCGAACCTGGAGTCACCAATGGAAGTCTATGGGCATATATGGAGAAATATCATCCAGATTGGGCACCTCCAATTGCAGATGGAGCTCCTCCCGCAGCAACAGTAATGGGAGATGCTATTGATAGAGGTTTTTCTCTTTATACCTCAAGTGTTGGACCCCAAGGAGATAATTTTATGTGCGCAGAAGTCGTATTTCCTAATGGAGATATTGTAAGAACTGGATCTTGGGCACTTCCTTTTGCAAAACCTTTCTATAAATATGGATTAGGACCTGACATGTGGTCATTTCTAATGGGCAGTCAGGGATGCTTGGGTGTATTTACAAAATGCGCCGTTAAGATTTATCCACATCCTAAATATAAAACTGTAGTTGCTTGGGGAATGTCAAATCCTTATGACATGCAGGATTTAACTCTTGAAGTCGCAAAACAAGAATTCGGAGTTTCTCATAACACAGTAATGGTTCAAGGTGGGAATTATCCTCTTGTTATGACACGTTGGCCTAAAGATAAAGTGCCTCATGATTATGCGTTCTACAAGGAGATAGGAATTCCCGAGTGGTGGATGAATTGGGAGACTTGGGCTCAATCTCAGGAAGAATTGGATTTTGCGATTAATAAAATTAATGCGATGGCTAAGGATTTCAAAGATAATAGAGCTAAAGATGGTAAAGCCATGAAACCTTGGGAACTTCATCCTAAACAAATTGCTAGCAGGATGAAAAAACCAAATAAAATTGCGGTACCCTATAGCTTCTGGGAAGCAGGCTTCTTATTTATTACATGGTACACACCATGGAATGAATGTGCTCATTTCGCAGAATTTTATAATGCGGCAATGGAGAAATATGATATTCCACCAGTTATGTGGATTGCAAGCATTGAACGTTGCCGACAAGCTATTTGCATGCCAATTATTTGCTTTGATTCTACTAAAGATGAAGATTTTGAAAAAGTTCAGGACCTAAATAGAGAAACTACTGAATATGGCTTGAAACAAGGATGGTTAAATTACAGACCTGATCCATACATTCATGCACCTTTAACATATTCTCAAGCGGCAATGTACTGGAAATATTTAAGAAACTTTAAGGAGATGGTAGATCCAAATTATATAATGCATCCGGGGCGTTTAGCGCTCCCGTAATCAAGGAGGTAAAAAAAATGGGAAAAACAGGAATGGAAAAATTAAATGAATTAAAGCCCCAGATATTCAAATGTATTCACTGTAAAGTGTTGTAATTTTCTTACAATAACGCAGAAAGCTTGTAGATTTGCTTATTCTGGAGAACCAAGTAGGAAAGGTATTGGTGAGTTTAAAGGCAAACAAAAAACCGTGCTTTATGAAGGAATGGTTGACTCATGTCCCGCGGGTATTGAATATGGCTGGGAGGCTTATTGGAATGCAGGTAAAATCTGGATTGCTCGTTCAATTTTAACGGGTGATTTAGAGTTCTCAGACGAAGTTAGGGATGTCATAATGCCTTGCATTACTTGTGGACAATGTTCGAGCCAATGTGAAAATAAAATCCCAACAGTTGATATTATAGAAGCTTTACGAGCCGCATGTGTAGAAGCGGGCGTTCCTTTAATCGAAAAGCATGCTTTAATATCGAGATTAGTGACAGAAAGGAATAATCCATATGGGGGTGCTGCTGCTGATAGGATGAAATGGGCAAAAGATGCAGGCTTAGGAAAGTATGTTAACAAATCCGGAGCAAAAATTGGATATTATGTGGGTTGTACTGCTGCTTATAGGCAAATGGACGTTGCAGTCGCCACATGTAAGCTTTTTGAGAAATTAGGAATGGACTTTTCCATCATTGATGCTGAAGTATGTTGTGGTAGTCCTTTCTTTAGGACTGGAGTCGTTGATGTTGCTCAAGATTTAATGAATAAGAACCTTAAAGCATTTGAGGGTCTTGAAAAAGTGTACTTTTCATGCGCAGGTTGCTACAAAACATTTACAATAGATTATCCAAAATGGATGGAAGGAGACAAGTTGCCCTTTGAAACTTCTCATGCGTTTGAATTAATCGCCCAATTGATTACAGACGGAAAGATTAAATTTAAACCAAACGCAGAGTTAAAAGGTAAAGTTGTGACCTACCACGATCCTTGTCATACAGGCAGGCATTTTGGACTTGAGATTGAACAAGAAATGATAAATGAATCTAAAAATCTAATGATGGACAGTCGTAAGATTAATCAGAAGATAGCAGAATGGTTCGAAATCCCAAGAGTCATCTTGAAAAAATTAGAAGAGGATGTTGGAGTTCAATTCAAGGAAATGTACCGCATAAAGATGCATTCCATGTGTTGTGGAGCTGGCGGTGGAGTTCGAGCAGGATATCCCGATTTCTCTCTCAGGACTGCAAGCTTGCGTGCTGATGAAGCAAATGCCGTGGGTGCTGACATACTCACAACCGAATGTCCCTTCTGTAAAACTAATTTAAGTGATGCGAATAACTTATACGGTCATGGCTTGAAAGTAATAGGAATACTTCAAATGATCGATGAATACGATCTTTTAGAAGTTAAAAAATAACTAAATATTTGAGCTTTTTAGCTCATAATTTTTTATTTCTTTTTTTTATCATTAATGGCTTTTTAGATAAAAATTTATACCTAAAGAGAAAGATTTAATACTCTATTAATCTAATTGAAAGATAAGAAAAAAAATTCTTTATTTCTATTATATCAAAATAACAAATTTAAATGAGCCCCATGAATGCTAAAAAAATTGTTCCTCTTGTAATAGTTACCTTGGTAATATCGACAGTATCTGTTATTTTTTTGATGAATTTAATGACAACTACAAAAGACAAAACTGAAAATGGGTCATCCTATGAAGGTCAGAGAAAAGCGATTATTCTCTGTAGTGCAAATGACTTTTATGGAAGTACTGAAGATGAATTTAATGATGGAAACGATGCACAATTTACTTCGAGTATGGGAAATTGGGCTCCCATTCCTGGAAATGGTGAAGCTTATTCATGGTATGATGGTACTGGACCAATAACAGACGGATATATCTATTTTGAGACTACAGATATATATACAAATGCTAATTATACTTATGATTGGAATAAATATCAAACATTAAGAGAGTATTATTACTATAATGTATCTGCACACATTCAAATCACTGATGAAATTCCGATAGCTGGTGGCGCTCGTTTTGGTCTACAATGGAAAAACTCAACAGGGCATATGGTTAAGACGGATTGGTCGGAAAATGTAAGTATTGCAGGACCATGGATAAAAGTAAATGCAATGGGAGTGTGTAATAATGATACTGGAAATGAAATCACCAATTTAACACTAATTTTTTCTGTTAATGCAACTTTTTCAGCCCCTTCAAGACAAATTCGATTTGATGATGTCATAGTAGATCGATGGATTTCAGTGAATTTAACTGATCCAAATGATCCTCCTCCACCACCTCCTCAAGGCAAAATGAATTCTGATGGATTTCCAGCTCAAGCACTCCAAGTCTATTGGATCTTGAAGAATCACGGGTACTCTGATGATAATATCTTTTTAATGTTATATTATAAGGATGATACGGATGGAATCATAAATATAAATGCGAATGATGCGATTCCGGATGATTTAATTGGGGCTATTATTGATGTTGCAAATGATAGCGTTACAGCTGATAGATTTAAGCAGGAATTAAATGTATCTATATCCGGTTCATTTGCTTCTAAAATAAAACCAGAAGATCAGTTAATAATATACATGGCGGACCATGGCTCAAATAAAATATTAGGAGATGGGAATGCAACATTTCACTTTGAATCAGATGGAAGTAATATTAATGAAACGGAGTTCTATGATTTAGTGAAAAAAATTGACTGTGTCCGAATGTTAATTAACCTAGATTGCTGCTTTAGTGGTAATTTTCTGAATTGTAATAGAAGTATTGGTCTAGCTTGGTATGATATCCCCAATAGTATCCTCGTGAGTTCTTCATCAAATGTCCTTTCTTGGTATTGGGTAAACACTAATAATGGCGATGGCTGGGCAGGTTCTTGGTTTTTTCACATATTTTGGGATGAATTAGATAAAGATCAAACGATACAAGATGCATATAATTCTGCAATTAATTTTCCGCCAACAGTTAATCCACCGACACCCCCGACTCCTGTTGGGCAAATTCAAAAACCATTAATGAAAGATAACTTGGGAATAGCAAATAGTTGGAGCTTCAAGAGCACTCCAAAATTATAATTTTTTTTTAATTTCTTTTATTTTTTAAAATGAATATGAAATGGTAGATACGAATAATTCATGATAAAGAAAATTTAATTCTATTTCAAGAAATCCTCAATAAGATTATATACTGTTTCAAGAGTTTCTAAATCTGGTAAAAATGTTAATCG
Organism: Promethearchaeota archaeon; assembly: GCA_016839905.1. The sequence continues at coordinate 18,517 of JAEOTJ010000139.1, forward strand.
AACATGTCCTTTACCAAGTTCTCCAAAACCAGAGCCATAAACTCCGCAAACCCCCGTATTTCTAAGTAAATCTATTATGAAATCTTTATCATTATCCCATTTTTTAAATTCTTCTAATTCTATTTTTGGAAACATGTAAAATGCGCCATGTGGTTTATTTACTCTAACTCCTTCAATCTGACGTAATCTATTATAGGAATAATCACGTCTTTCCCTTAATTTTTTAACCATCTCATCTGTGTGAGTCCCAGGGTTTTTCAGGGCTTCCATTGCAGCATATTGCGCTATTGAGTTTGCACATAATCGTGCTCTAGCCATATTAGCAATGCCTTCTCTGAGGTCTCCTAGTTTATTTTCTGGATCGAGGTAATAAAGATATCCAATTCTCCATCCCGTCGCAAGATGAGCTTTTGAAAACCCATTCATTCCAATAACAGGCACATCTTTACTTAATGAAGCTGGACAGGCGTGTTCTTTTTCATAAATAATCTCATCATAGATTTCATCAGAAATTATTGGAATATCATATTCTCCAGCAATATCTATTATTTTTTTAATATTTTTCTCGCTATAAACAATTCCCGTTGGATTATTTGGAGAGGCTACAAATATGGCTTGGGTTTTACTGCTTATTTTTTTTCTCAAATCATCAATATCTGGTTCCCAATCATTTTCTTCATCTAATATATACTCAACTGGACTCCCGTCAAAAAATTTAGTATAATTAATATATATCGGATAAGAAGGACCTGGAACTAAGATTTCTTTATTTTTTTCCATTAAACCTGCGATAACAAAAAAAAGCCCCTCTGTGACGCCAGATGTTGCAATAACATCGTCCTCATTGATATTAATATCATGTTTCTTTCTCTCATACTTTGCAATCTCTTCTCGGAGTTCTAGAATACCTAAAGAATCCACATAAAAATTTTTTCCCGCGTAAGTGGCATCGGCTAAAGCTTTAGAAATGTAATCCGGGGTTTTAAAATCATAAATCACGGGATCTCCAATGTTAAGATGATATACTTTTTTGCCAGTCTTCTTCACGACATCTGCGATAATAGAAATATCACGTATCGCATATCGGAGATCCTTAATTCTTTGAGAAACCATTTAAATCAGCCATTTGCTCATTTAATTTTGTATTATTATTAGGAAAAAAAAGAAACGAGAATTAAATAATCTTTTTATTCCCTCAGAAATAAGTAAAATTAAAGATTAAGATTGGACTACTCAATATTATAATAAGTGTTTATACTTATAACAAATAAAAATAAATGAATGAATTTTCATGTATAATATAATAATCATTTATGGGGTTATATCATAATTTGACTATATTAGAGGGTATGACTGCTTACCCTTATATCACGCAATTTAAAAAGGAGCCATTTAAATCTTTCGCTTTAATCAAGCGAAGGGAGATAAAGAGCTTTTATTTTAGTAATTATGATAAGGTTGTCAAATTCTATAAATTCTTTAATGAGAGTCTACTTAAAGAAAGAAACCTTAACCTTGAAAATGTTTACTGGTTTCTTTTATTAAGGAAATATTTAAAAGAAGAAAAGGAAGAGATGGGCAAAGAAATCCTTGAATATATAAAGAAGTGTGAATTCCCTCAAGATGGTAAATTAGGTTTTAAATTTTCTCCAAACTCTAACAAGAAATTACCGGATATTTGGTCCACTTATTTTGCTTTAGCTAGTTTAAAAATTTTAGGTTTATTAAGCGAATATCTTTTTTCAAAAGGGCTCACGGATGTAAGAGAGCAAATCAAGACTTTTATCCTCTCACATCAAAAAGGAAATGTATTCCATCATTGCCTTGATAAAAACTGTGAAATAGATAAAAAAACAACACCCACAAGAACATTATATTTTGTACTTGAATTAATGGCTCTTTTAGGAGAGGATATTCGTTTAGAAAAATCCAAATTTCTATCTTATGTTGGGGATTTAAGAAAGGATCCTTCAATTGTCTTTAAATTATTATGTCTTAAATATTTAGAATTAGATTCAGATGTTAAAGATAAAAATATTCAATATATTCATAATTTTCAAAAAGAAAATGGAGGTTTTAGTTTTAAAAAGCTAAGTGGGAGAACTAATACGACATTTTGGACCGTATTTGTTCTTGATAATTATAATTGGCTTTTAGGATATAATCCGATAGGAATTTACTCTTTCATTAACTTAAAAATTACGGAAATTTTAAGTTCTCAATCTAATCGTAATTTAATCAATTTAATGGAACTTTCAAAATTAATAATTTTATTATCTATAATATGGGATAGGTTTATCCAGGAATTTGAAAGAGTCCTATTTAAAAAATTAGAAAAAGATAAATACATAGATCTTAATCTAATTAGTACTTCTTTTGGGTTAACTCATGGAATTGAAGATGTCTTATCCTATATTAATAAATATCATAATTTTAATTTAAGAATATTAGATAATAAAATTGAATTTAAAAATTTCTTGCGAAATTTAAGCCAAGGTAAGCAAATCATTGCTCGGGAAATATATAACAGGGTCAGTAAAAATAGCATAGTTTCGCTAAAAAAAATCCATAAAGAATACAAGAAAAAAAATAAAGAAGTTGAAACAATAGGAATAAAAGATGATATTAAACCTCTAGTAAATGAAATGATGGAGAGGAATCTTTTTAAAGGAGTTATTAAAAATAAAATTTTTAAATTAGATTTTTTTATTAAAAAAATAATTGTTTCTGACACGGAAATAAATTTGGTACAATTACTACAAGAAAAAGAGAAATTAAAGGATCATAGAACCACGATTTATAACATGATTTTAAAATTAAAAAGCTCTTCGTTAAAAACCGAGGAGGAGGTTGAGAGTTATCTTTTAATTAATGAAATTGATATAGCAAAAGAAAGAATAAGATATTTATTACATAATACAATAATGGATGCGGAATTCTTAAATAAAAATATTGAACAGTCATTTAGTGAAGATTTATATTTTTTAAATCTTAAAGAAGCATTATCCTCTGAAATTAGTAGCTGGCAAAAACAATTTTCGACTTTAAAATATAAACTAAGAGATTTGGATATAAATCTTCAAAGTAAAATTGAAGAGAAAGAACATTTGAGAAATTTAAATAAAGTCCTAAACGAATTAGAGAGTAGAATTTTTAAAATTAATGATAGCTATAATAATGATTTAGATTCATTTAGAAAATCTTTTAGACAGAAACTTAAAAAGGAATTTAATGAGGAAAACTTTGAATTGATTATTAAGGAAATTGACCTCCTTTCAAAAAACTTAACTAAACAAGATACTATTATTTATAATACTTCTCAAAAAATTACTACTAAGAATAAGAAACTAATTAAGAAACATAAAAAGGTTATTGAACTCTGGATTAATATAAAGGATGAAATTCAAACGGAATTTAATTATTATTTGAATGGATTTGATTTCTTTAAAGATAACATTAAAAAATTTGAAGATATTTTTAGTAAATTGAAAGATGAAATCTCTAAGATAAGTGAAAAAGCAAAAAAGAATAGTGATGAGGGTGATTATCAAAAAGCATTTAACATTATTAAAAAAGAATCTGATAATATTCTTGACCAAAAACTAAATGAAATTAATGAATTTCATAAACTTTTCAAAAAAGAGATGAAATCCAAACAAAAACTCTATCTTCTTTATCGTTATTTACCAGAAAAGTTGGATAAATTAGAAGATGATATCATTTCTTTAGTAGCGGAAAATGTACAATCATTAAAAGAGAAAGTCACTGAAAAAAGAAGTAGATTAAAGAGTGAAGATTTTGATAAATTTGTCTCTCAAGAAATTCAAAATGTTAAAAAAATCCTCTCTGAATATAAAAAAAGCTTAATTAAATTAAAAAAAAAAAATATTAATGACATAATTAAAGGATTTGATTCCATACAAAATAATTTAAATGATATTGATAAGCAATACTTAAGTAAGCTTAAAGATTGTACACAATTTATTGAAGATTTTAATGGTAAAGCAAGCCTAACTATAATTCAATGGGAAAATTTTAAAGAAAATCTAAAAAATGAAATTGAAAGTTTAAAAGATGATTATATAAATGATATAATAAATGAAAAAATTGATTTAATTGCTAAAGAGAAGAAAACAAATAATATTAAAATGGCTGATTTAAAAAAAGAAACTAATCTGAAATGCAACATTTTAATGAATAGAATCAAGGATATGATAGAAATATCTAAAATTGATGGTAAAGTTTTTGAAAAAGAGAAATGTGTCCTAATTTTTACTGTTTCTTATTATAAAAACAAAGAGCTGAAAAGTCTAATTGATAACACATTATCAAAAATGATTAGTGAAATGATGGGAAAATTATTAGCTCTTTATGATTCCAGTATAAGAAATGGAACGTTAAATGTCAATTTATTAGAAATTCAAAATAGAATTAATGATTTAGAGAACTTTGAAAAGGAGTTATACGTGCAATTTAATAAGAAAGTGAAAGAATTGCAGATAGACATACAAAGTAGAGTAGAATATGTTAAAACTAAAGAGTATTTTGATTCTTTAATTGAAAAAAATAATAACGCAGTTGATAACATTAGAAATAGTCTTAAACTTTTTATTTCAATCCAGAATCTAATAGGAGCGGAATATAATGATTTAAAATTAGAATTAACAAAAGAGATGACTAAATTATATAGAGCCATCGAAAAAAATTATTCACATGCAAGATTAAAAGAAAGTTTTGAAAATTTTAGTAGAAAATTTGATCTTTATATGAGAAGGGCTGAAGATAAAATACAAGAAATTTTAAAATCATCGCTTAATAAAAATTCCGATTTAAATAAAATTGAACCTGAAATAAGAGCGTTCTTTGTAAAAGTTAAAAAGAATTTCAACATTGAATATGAAGAGAAAAGAGAAAAGTACACTGAACAGATATTAACATTAAAAGATGAGTCATTACGAGAGAAATTGATGACTCTCATAAATGATCAAAAAATTTATTTAAGCCAATTATTAGGAACACTTCAAAAAAGAGTTGAAGATTATATTGAAAGTAGAAATTTTAAAAGAGCAAGTTTAATAATTCAAAAAAGAGCCCGAAATATAGAAAATGAAGTAAAAAATAGAAATAAAGTCGTAAATAACCAAATTAAAAAATACAATAAAGAATCAACAGATTTTGAAACAAAAAATAAATATTTAATTGATGATTTTGACCAATTTATATCAGAATTTATTGAAGTTATAAATGAAAAAGTAAAAAGTCTTGAACAATTTATTGTAAAATCCTACGTTAGTATTGTAACTAAGGCTTTAACTAATCAATTCCTTACAATCAGTTTTTTGAATAATGAATTAAAGATAAAAAAGCAAAATATTCAAGATTATCTAATTTATCTCATAAGTGAAGGCAGTTTAGAAGGTAAATATGACCCTCGTTTAGGTATTTATTATGAAAACCCTGATATATTTGATAAATTAGATGAAAAAGAACTAAATGTAATAAAAAATATGAATTTTCGATTATACATGTTTTTTAGACGATTTAGAAGCTTTGTATCCCAGTATTACATAATATTCGCCTTCTTTGCTGCAATATTGTCCATATCGGCATCTCTATATTCGATTTCAGGTGGCGACCCTAGCACCGTTTTATTACCTATCGTCGCAGTATTTATCATTATTACGGTTTATTTACTTTATAAAAGAAAAGAGTTAGCTGAAAAAAAATGAATTACTCACGATAATCTTTAATAAAGCGAATTTTATCGTGAGTTTCTCTTTTTAAATATCCTAAATAACAAGCTTGATTCAAGTGAATGCGAAATTTTCGATCTAGGATATCCTCTTCTTCAGCGAGTTTTTGGAACTCTGAAAAATCTATTATTTCATTATTTCCATAAGTATTAGCTATGTTAATCAGGGCCTTCACATTCCGGTTTAAATATCGTTTAGGTTGTTTGGGAGAACTATTTTTTTTGCCTTTCATTTTTAATACCTCATTTCTTAGTTTTAACTTATCTACTTTAACCAAATCTGAGAAAAAAGACACGCCATAATTCTTAAATTTTAAATAATCTTTACTTCTAGAGAAACCATCAAGTTGGGTGATTATTTCCTCAATGGCTAGACTTGCTAATAGTTCTTTTTCTCTAGCTCGGCGTTCTTCAAAATTTCTAATGAAGTCTAATCCTGAATAAGGAGTAATACCCTTAGAAAACTTGATTTTTTTACGTTTTAACTCTTTATTTAATTTTAATTGTTCAGAATCTAATAAAACTGAATTCATGGTATTTTCTTTTTTACAAGCAATTATATAAAAAGGTACATCAACAGTACCTTCAGTGATGAGGATATAACACCTCCCTGGTGCATACCTACCTGTTCTACCCCTCCTTTGGATTAATCTGATTTCTGAAGGAACGGGTTCATAAAATATAATTGCATCAACATTAGGAATATCCAAACCTTCCTCAGCAACACTCGTTGCGATCAATATATTAATTCTATCATCCCTAAAATCTTGCAGTATTTCCATTTGTTTATTCTGAGAATATCCCAAATCATCATATTTATTCATCTGGCCAATAAATTTCTCAATCTTGATAGAATTAGAAAGTTTATTTTTTAATCGATTTTTTAATCCTTCTGCCATTTCTCTATATTGAGTGAAAATTATAATCTTTTTATTATGGAATTCTACTTCCTCTTCATTAATAATTGAAATTAACTTACATATTTTCGGGTGAGATAATTTTAAGATTCCATCTTTTTCAATCATAGAATTGATGAATTTAAAATGTTTTGATTTCACGATCCTTTTAGCAGACAATATATTTTGTTCTGCCTTAGCCTCTATTTTCTTTAAAAAAGAATTAAAAAGTGTAATATCTTGAGTTTCTAATAAATCTTTACCATGTAGAATAGATATGCAGCTTGAGCAATATGAAAATATTGAGTGGATGTTGAGTCTTTTTTCTTTAACTACATCAATAATCCTTGGGGATTGATAAAATAAGCAATTTAAGTAATCTTTTTCCTCAATTTCTTTATCTTTACAATTTTCATATCTCAAAGAAAGGGTTAAATCATAGGAAAGTCTCAAAAAATCCAATTTTGAATAATTTTTTTTAAAAGGATTTATCAAATTTCGATCAATAAAAAATCTTAAAAATTGTTTAAATAAATGATTCCAAATCTCACTTAATTCAACTAATTTTACAGGTAATTCAACTCTTTGTAAGAAAATATCTACATCGTGTATATATTCTTTTACATCATAATCGCTGTAATGTTTAAATACCACATTTTCAATGTATAGATTATCACATATTTGTTGGATGTAATTGTAATCTTTTCCTGGTGAAGCAGTAAGGCCCAAAATTAATGGATCAGTACAACTATTAATATACTCATTGGAAATGAAATTATATGCGTAATTCCCCTTTGTTCTATGAGCCTCATCAAATATTATTAATGATACACGGTTTAGATCATATCGGCCCCTTTGTAAATCATTTTTAATTACTTGAGGAGTTGAAATTACAATTCTCGATTTGTTAAATCGCAAGATCCTTTTTTCTGGAGGAGTTTTACCAGTCATGGACGTTATCTTATCTTCTTTAATATCAAGAAATTTAATACAGGATGCCTCATGCTGTGAAACTAGAGGCTTAGTAGGCGCAAGAATAATTACTTTTCCTTTTGAATATTTTTTTAGAGAATTAGCAATTAATAAAATTCCTATAATTGTTTTTCCTAATCCTGTAGGTAGAACTACGAGTGAATTTTTATTTTTACATTGAAGAAATATATTATATTGATAATGTCGGTAAAAAGTCTCATTCTTTTTCAAAAAAGAACCATTGAAATACTCGGGAAAATCTGTATGCATTATTACTTAAGTCTAGAAAAGAATTTTTAAACCCCTAAACAGAGAAAGTTTTTCAAATTTTTTAAAAAAAATAATTATGTCATCTTTTCCCTTAAATCAAGAATGGATTTTTATCCATCTAAAAATTACTGATGTGGCTTATCATTAATGAAATAAATTGGAATTACGGAAATAATGAAGGCAATCCCCGAGATCATAATTAAAAGTTGCGTAGACACGAAGTCTTACCCCGATAGATACGTACCGAGGGGAACAAATATGACTTTGGCAAGCACGACAAATGAAGCCATTAACTGATAATAAGCCCCTTTTTCTTGGGATAAATCAATCACCATTGTAATCAAATAAATACTGAGAAAACCGGCAAAAAACTGGGTAATAGCAATTAAAATGATAAAACCAACAAGTCCGGTAAATGGAGCAATCATATAAATGCTACCATCCACGATTAGAGAGATAATGATAACTTTTTTCCGGTCCAAATCTTGAAACTTTTTACTTGCGAGCACCATGCTAAAGGCATTGATCAGTACGAGAATAATGAAGGATAGAGTGTATATTGAAACACCATCTTCTCCAAATTCATCCAAGATCCAAGGTTCCAAGGTCCATTCTAAAAGATAATTTGTTGAATATAAGAAAAGAAACAAGCACATGATTAGTATTTGAGGGTTATTTTTTACCCAATTGGTTATTTTTTGAGAAAAGGTGATTGTTTCGTCGGATTTCTCCAGCTTCTTAATCTTCTCCTTACTTTCTTTTTCATTACGCATTGAATTATCTTTTAATAAGAACATGATGAATACTATAGGAATTACTGAAATAATTCCTATTAGGAAAAATTGACTCCACACTTGAATTGAATATAGATCTGACATTATGATTAAATAAACAACTGAGACAAACACGCTTCCCGTTAAGGCACCTAATTGCGTGAATAAAATGTTTTTACTTTTAGAATCTTCATCAGTCGAAAGGTTTATGATGACTTTATCGATTATCACATCTAATAGTGAAATGAAAGCAAAAGTTAAGCCCAATAAAATGCCAAAAACAATGAGCAATGATAAATTATAGACCAGTAATACAAAACTAAAGACAATTCCAACGGCACTGATAATTGCAAGAATACCACGTTTCGATTTATGTTTATCAAAATAAATGGACATGACAGGCTTTAAAAATAAAGCCGAATATGAAAAGATTTGTACGAATGCAAGCTCATCTTCTCCAATTTCATATATTCTAAGAAATAAAATCGGTAAGTACGAGTGAATGTATAATAATATTGCCGTAGCCACGAAATAGGCATAAAAATATACGAGATAATTTCTTTTATATGTTTCCATATATTAAACCTTATTTAATCATAATAACATTTAATTATTGTTGTTTATATCTTGAAAACCAATTTATTATTAATTTTTTTTAAATGAGAAATTAAAAAAAAACTTAATTTTTCGTGATTATACACTCTAACAAATTGTTAGCGCTTTGCTTTAAATCTTTTAATTTTACATTCCATCTTTTCAAATCGTGCATGATAAATCGTATACTATTCCTT
>JAEOTJ010000002.1 GCA_016839905.1 Promethearchaeota archaeon
ACTTATGAAATTTCATACAGCGAACTTTTGAATATAACCATTGTGTATATAGATAATACAACAAAGAATCTCATTGATAATGCAACTGTAGAATTAAATTGGGGAGGTACTTTAATCGGGAATCTTACTAAACATCCTAATTTTGACCAATATAATATTACAATAAACACTGATACTTTACGAGTCGGGTTGATTGAATTAAGGATCTCCGCGAAATTAGATAATTATACTTTAGCTGAAGAACAAGTATCGATAAGTGTAATTGAGCGGGAAACAGATTTTGAAATCTTCATGAATGATGTTAATGTTACTATAGAACAATATGGTGAATATTGGCTAGGTGAAGTTATCTATTTTAATATCACGTACTTTGATGCTGTAACAACAAATTTCATTCCAGGAGCAGATGTAAAATTGAAATTAAAGGGTATTGAAATAAAGACATTTGATGAGGTAAGCCAATGGTATATTGCAAATATTACAATTAGAGATCTCTATGAACTTGGGGATTTAAAAATAGATTTAAACAGGATAACAGTTAAGATCACGGCAGACAATTATCAAGCTCAATCTCCAAACTTGAATATAATGATTGATAAAATCAGGGGTGAGATTTATCCCAAAGATGGAGAGACACTAATTAGTGTTACTTTTGGTGATGATGTTAAGATAAGAGTTGAAATAAAGAATTTAGACTTTCCTGATGAACCAATCACAAATGCTATAGTTACCTATACTTCTAATATTATTGATGAGAACCTTAAGACGGGTGAACTAGAACATGTAGGTTCTGGTATCTACGAGGTAGTATTAAAAGAAGTTCCTATAGGGGAATTTAATGTAATTATCTCAGTAACTTTCGAGACAACGCAAGAACTAAGAACATATAATATCATTAATGACCAATTTGCATTAAAAGTATTAGTTAAAGAAGAAGAAAGTATCTTATTTCAAATTTTAACAATTTTAGCCGTTTGTGCTGCTATCGGTATTGGAGGTTATGCTATTTATTATCAAAGAGTTTTAAAATATCCTAAACCAGTTAGAAAAGTACGTAAAACCAAAAAAATGTTAAAAAATAAGAAATTTAAGGATTTAGGTGTACCTAATCGCAAAGAAATGTTTAATAAATCCTATGATGATGAATTAAATGAACGAGCAAAATTTTTAAAGCCAAAAATTAGAGATTTAATGGTTGCAAAAGTACAAATTAAAGATAAATTAGCTGAAAAAACAGGAATTAAAACTCCAACAGAAAAACTAACAGAAAAACCAACAGAAAAACCAACAGAAAAACCAACAGAAAAACCAACTGAAAAACCAACTGAAAAATCAACTGAAAAACCAACTGAAAAACCAACTAAAAAATAAAAGAAAATAATTTTTTAAATTAATAAATATATTTTTAAAGTGTTTAAAATGACTAAAGAAGAAGAAAGTGAAGTTTATTCAAAACTAAAAGATTATCCGCAATTAATAAAAAGTGTTGAGGATGATTCAAAACAGCTTATCAGCACACAAAATGAAGTAATGAATGAACAATTTGGAAGCATGCGCTCAAAAATTACTCAAAGTCTGGATAAATTGCATCTTGGAGTCATTCAAAAAACAGTTGATACAGTAGTTCAAAATATTCTTACAACAGATTTAAAAAAAATAAATGAAAACATAAATTCACAGTTCATTTCAAAATTTAACAATTTATTAGGTAATTTGGTCATGAATGTTGATGAGATGATCAATGTAAGTAAAATTTTGGATGCTGCTGATAAAGTGAATGAATATGTTGAAAACCTTAATTTTGATGATGCTATTGCCTTACTAGATTTAACGATACAATTAATAACCCAGAGTGATTTAGCTGAACAGAAAGAGAAGTTAATTGAAAGACGTTCTGAAGTATTAGATCTTAAAAAAGAATACGGTAAAAACTTAGAAAAAGTGAAAAAATTAGAAAAAGAATTGAAAGATTATAAAGCAAAATCTCTTTTAAATGAAATAATTGAGACATGTGAGGAAATTATTCAAATTGCACCACTTATAGGAAAAATTGAATTAGTAAGTAGATATTCACCATTATTAGAAAACACGTTAAAAGAATTGGAAGAATTAAAAAAAGATACAATAATAGCTAATGAAAATCTTGATTTATTAGTTAAATCGGGGAAAATAGTCGATGCACATGAAAATATCAATAATTATAAGAAAAAATGGAAATTAGTATTGGAAAATCCACCTATTCCATTAATAAATGAGCTGCTTTCTAAAGATGACGAGATCTGGAATGAATTTACACAAACCCAGAAAAATATTACTGAAGAGCTTGAAGAATTAGAAATTGAAATCAATAATGTTGTGGCTAAAGATGACTTTTCAAGCGCGGATCTCAAATGGGAAAGAGTAGAGGAACTGCTTGCTGAATTATATGATGAAGATTTAAAAAATCAATGGGAAGATATTAAAAACGATTATTTAATAACAAAAAAAGTATATGAAACAATAGAAAAAGTTTCAGAATTAATACCTGAATTTGCTTTTGAAGAGGCTTTAACATTATTAAACATGACAATTGAGATTGTAGTTGAGAGAAATTTTTTAGAATTTGAAACAAGATTAAAGGTTAAGAAAGATGAAGTTTATGCAGCACAGGATAAGTATAATGCTCTGAATAAAAAAATAAAAAAATATGAAGAAAAATTCAATGAAAATTATTATAGATATTTTTTAACTGCTGCTATAAATTACTGTGAAAGAATTATTGAAATTGCTCCAGAAGTAGGGAAAGACGAGCTTGTAGAACAATATTCCAAATTAAAGAAAGACATTCAAAAAGAAATAGAAGAATTAGAAGCGGAGATCCTAGCTGAACAAGAAGAATTACGGAAAAATGCTGAAGAATTAGAAGATATAATGGAAATTGACGAGGATGTACTTCCATTATTAGAAAAGTTCTCCGTGGACGATCTTTTAGGGGATATCACTGAAGATATAAATGAGTCCTTGGATGAAATAAAAGACCTATTGAGTAAGCACAGAGTTGATGTCAAGAGAGAAATTTCAAATAAATCAATATTAAAAAGTGCCTCTGGAGAAATGATTGAGAGTGAAGGAGAAAGCGAAATCGAAAAATTAGGAG
>JAEOTJ010000140.1 GCA_016839905.1 Promethearchaeota archaeon
AAATTGTTATCGATTTTGCCGTCCTTCAAAACCGAAAATAGACGTTCGTTTATCGAGTTTTCTAATTTTGCAAAAAATCCAGATGTTTGTGGGAAAAAGTGTCTCTCGCAATCTGGACACTCGTAATATTGTGGATGATCCTTTACCTTGATATCATGCCCTCTTTTAATGAGATTTTCAGATGTACAACCATTGAGCGTTTCTGGACACTCTATTTCAATTTCAAAGGTCGAAGTGTCATCTCCCCAGCCAACTTGGATGGGTTAAAGTTCTATTACCATATAATCTCTCCTAAAATTTAAATTATTTTATTAATTAAATTAGGGGATTTGGCAAACTTAAGCTTAACGCTTAGGAGAAATACGATTTAGCCAATATTTCACGAAATTTAGATGTTTTTGCCGAATGTCGACGAATTGGTGGACGTCACGCGTAAGCACTTTTGGCGTATACCGACAAATTAGAAAACATCAATTTTAAGTATTTTTGTCGATGAAGGTAAATTAAAAATTATCTTTAATTGGGAATTTCAAATTAAAGGAGATTTATCCTTATCAACCAGCGAAGTTGAGTTAAAAGTCAAAGGGAATAACTTAAGGTGATTATTGATAAAATGGATGTTAAGATTGAGGAATTAGAAGAAGAATTATCTAAATAATTGTCATTTCATTTATCTGACATAATTTATTTAGAGGAGAATCAATTAATGTCCCTTCCTGACTCTATTGATACTTTAGAACAAAGTAGTCTTGAAATAAAGAAATGAATCAAAGTGGATAAAATATCATTTGTTAGCCTACTTAAAATATATTTTAGCTAATTGTATTGATAAGTGGGGAATTTTATTTCATAAAGAGGATTATTTCAAACTATTTTCATACTTTAATAAATCAAGAACTAATATAGAGTAGTTTTTTCTATCTTTAAACCATTCAAATCCTAATTTTATTTTTTCCAAATAATAATCTTTCATTTCGATTGAAGTTTCAATTAGTAATAAGCGACAAGCAATAAAATTACCTGTTTTAAGTGCTTTTTTAATAGCAATAGTAATCATTAAACGTCCGATATTTTCTCCCTGAAAATTTTTGTCCACACTTATTCTCCCTAAAAGCACAATTGGAACTTTATCAATTCCATAGATACGAGCATCTCCAGTATTTAATTGTGATGCCAATAGCGAAAAATAAGCAACTACGCGTTTATCTTCTTGATTTAAAAAGACAAAAGTATTTGAGAGTTTTCTATATTGATTTGGAATAGCTAATTTTTTTAAAAAATAATCTATATCCTCATCTCCACAATTAAAGTCATCAATTTTATCAGACTCATCAATAACTTTTAGTAAAAGGTTAGTCAAGGTTTACTTTTTCCTGAGATTTCTTCTAATGAGATAGTAAAATTATTTTCACTAAGCTTTCTATAGAAATCATCCGCGGACCTGAATGAAGCTTTAGTTTCCTCATCAGACTCCTCATTTTCCAGAATTTCTTTCAATCTTTTTATATCATTCTTATTTTTGATAATGTCCTGGTCCAAATGAAAATATAAATTTTCATTGAAACTCTTCTTTTCTTTTTCTAATTCTTTCTTATTTATGATAGTCATCGTATTAATAATACCAATTCTTCCTTAAAATTATAACTATTTTTTAGAATTAGATTCACTTTTTGTTAAATCTCAATTTCGATTAATATATGAAATGCTAACTAACCTGTAACTTATATTGAGAGTTAAAACACTGGAAAAGCAATACATTGAAAAGGTCGTGCATTATGAACATTACACTCATTTTTATCATTTAAAAATTCACAATGCTCATCATCTCCGATAAATTTAAAACCGAGGCTCTTAAATTTATAATTCTTACCTCTTTCTGCTCCAAGCTCTTTCCAATAGAAAGAATCATCTATAATTTTCAAATATTTTTGAGCAAACTCTTTTAGACTAATCTTTTTTGTTTTATTTAAAAAATTTTTAAGTCTAATAATATCATCTCGATATAAAAAAACATCCCCTTCTTTTAAGCCCTTGCAGCATCTGCCACACATTTGACATGAAAACCAGCACCCATTTTCAAATCTTTTTACAAGCTTTTTTCCTATCACATTCATTTATATTAATATGTAAGTTTTTTTTTATTTTTATTATTTTGATTTTTCCTTTCTGGCAAATGATGGTTTCAAGTCCAAAAAATATTAAGGAATATTCTAAGAAATGTCCGGGATTACAAGATCTTAATAATGAAGAAGCTAATTTTTATTCTAAAGAGGATATCTATAAATGGGCAAAATAAGAGCAAGATCTTGAAAAGGAATACTTTTTAAAGATGAGGGAAAATGATTTTGATATATTTAAAGTATACCCTTTTCTTCCTAGAGATATTCATAGAGATGATGATTAGTAGGATTCTAACTTATTTTTATCTTAATAAAAAAAAAGAAATATTAGAAACTTAACTTTAATATTACATGGAAGAATTTCTTATTTGAGAGAGGATTTATTCTTGAATGTTGGCTTATTTATTTGCGATTGTGGGAAAAATATAAGCGGAGTTATCGATAATGATAAGTTAAAAGAGCATTTTAATGAGTATCCAGATGTTTTTGTTTTAGGAGACCAATATTTATGTTCTGAATTAGGCTTAAATAAGATAACTGAAGAGATAAAAGAAAAGATTATCGATAGAGTTGTAATTGCTGCTTGTTCTTTTAAATTACATGGGTTATTATTTCGTAAAACAATTGAAAAAGCAGGGATAAATCGTTTTTTAATTTCCTTTGCTAATATTCGAGAGCAAAATTCATGGGTTCATGCGGATGAGCCAGAAAAAGCAACAAGAAAAGCCATTGATCAAATAAACATGGCAATTGAACAAGTTAAGCTTTTAAAGCCTTTAGAAGTACAACATGCTAATGTTACACCTTTAACGGTAATAATTGGAGGAGGTATCTCTGGAATTAAAGCTGCAAAAGTAATCGCTGATGCCGGATATAAAGTATATTTAGTGGAGCGTGACCTTACTATAGGAGGTCATATGGTCCTATTTGACAAAACATTCCCCACTCTCGATTGTTCAGTTTGTATTATTGCACCATTAATGTCAGAAATCAAGGATCATCCTAATATTGAACTGCTAACATTTTCAGAAATAGAAAAGGTAGAAGGATATGTAGGGAATTTTGAAGTCTCCATTTTAAAGAAACCAAGATTTATTGTAGAAAATAATTGTGTAGGATGTTTTGATATATGTAGGGATGTATGTGATATTGAAGTTAAAGACACGTTTTTTCCAAGAAAAGCCATTGATGTTCCTTATCCTCAAGCGATACCCTTGTTTCCAAACATTTTAGAAGAATATTGTATTGGATGTAAGGCATGTGAACAGGCATGTGGAGATAGAAATGCAATTGACTTTGACCAAAAACCAGAGAAAATCACTATTGAAGCCGGAGCAATAATTGTAGCAACAGGATTAAAACCTTTTGACCCTACCATCCTTGGAGAATTAAATTTCCAAAAATATCAAGACGTCATTACTACAATGCAAATGGAACGATTATTAAATAATGATGGACCTACACGTGGAAAAGTCGTAAGACCATCAAATGGCGAGACTCCTAAAAGTGTTTCATTTATATTATGTGTTGGTTCTCGAAATAAGAATATCAATCGTGAGTATTGTAGTCAGGTATGCTGTAATGCCGCGATAAAACAAGCTGTTTTACTAAAAAAAGAACATCCAGACATTAAAATCAATATTTATTATAATGATATTAGAGCTAATGGAAAAAATTGTGAAGAGTTTTATAATAGGGCTAGAGAGTCTTTTAGAGTCAGATTTGTTAAAAGTAATATCTCCGCAATAATTAAAAGCGATACTTCTGAGGAGTTATTAGTACGAGGAGAAGATGTTCTTGAAGATACTCTTTTTGAAAATAAATCTGATTTGGTAGTTTTGGCAGTTGGCATCGATCCTCCGGAAGGAACTGATAATTTGAGCCAAATCTTAAATATCTCACAAGATCCTTATGGTTTTTTACTAGAAAAACATCTAAAAGTAAATCCTTCAGAAACTTCTGTTAATGGAATTTTCTTGGCGGGAGCAATTCAAGGCCCTAAAGACATACCAAGTAGTATAGCTCAAGCTGAAAGTGCTGCAGCTAAAGCCATTGCTTTAATTGCAAAAGGAAAAGTTGAGTTAGATCCACATGTAGTATCTTTAATCCAAGAAAAATGTGATTTATGTAGGCTGTGCGAAAATATTTGCATTTATAATGCTTTAAAAATTGAAAATAAGGAATTAGAGATTATCCCAGCTAATTGTTCTGGATGTGGAGCATGTGCCGCAATGTGTCCTCAAGATGCTCTTTATATTCCTGGTTTTACAAATAATCAAATAACCGCTCAAATTCATTCCTTATTAAAAAAGAAGAGTGAATCTCCATTAATAATAAGCTTTTTATGTAATTGGTGTTCCTACGTAGGTGCAGACTTAGCGGGTACGAGTAAATTATCTTATCCGACTAATATTCGATCAATTCGAGTAATGTGTACAGCAATGCTTAATCCTTCCTTAGTATTTGAAAGTTTTTTTCATGGAGCTGATGGAGTTTTATTAGCAGGCTGTTATCCAAATGACTGTCATTATCAAGAAGGTTTCGCAAAAGCGCAAATGAGGTCTGAAAGCATAAAAGAAATGTTGGGTGAGGCAAGAATAAATGAAAAACGTTTTCGGATTGTTAGCATTTCCGCCGGTGAGGGAGAACGCTTTGCAAAGGTTATCTCAGATTTTAAAAAGGAATTAGAAAAATTAGGTCCGATTAGCCCAGATGAATATAAAGATGAATAAATTTTCAAAATATTGGAAAGCTTTGACTTATGCTGTGGAAAAGTATGATAAATTAAAACGAAAGTCCTCTAAAATTCCATACATAATTCATCCATTACGCATTACTTTAATCTTAAGAGCAGTTGGATACTCCGAATTTAATGAAGAAGATTTAATGATAGCTGCTATATTTCATGATTTAATTGAGGATACAGAAATAAAATCTGCAGAAATCAAAGAAAAATTCGGAGAAAAAGTTGCTTTAATTGTAGAAGAGCTCTCTAAACCAGAAGATAAAGATAAAGAAGATTGGCTTAAAAATTTCGGACGAGCGTCAAAAGAAGCTAAAGTTATTAAAATGGCTGATCGAATAGATAATCTCATGGAAATGGAAACCTGGTCTTTAGAAAGAAAAAAAACCTATGCAAAACAAGGGAAAATAATCTTAAATAAGTGCGGGGATAGTAATGAACAACTTGCTCAGATATTGAAAGAGAAAATTTCTGATATTTTAGATTATAGTAAATAATAGCAATCTTTTTTATCATAAACATTCATATATATCATAATTGAATCTTTAGTAGATAACAAAATATGGATGATTTAGAAATTAAGAATAAAGAGCAAAGCCAGCTTTTATTCTTTAACGAAGCGCTTGAATATTTTAACGAGAATAATATAATTATGAATCAAGATTTGGAACAACAAGATATCTCAAATACTCTTTCTAACATTTTAAGGGAAGAAATGTTAGCGCAAATGAATAATTTAAAAGAATTATTATTGAAACACCCCGATATAAAAATTGAAGAATTATCTGACGAAGAAAAACAATTATTCCACGAGTTTATTAAAAATTACTCAATCTGTCCTATATGTAAGAGTTTTAATCATTATTATAACCTTCGAGACTTTTTTTTTGGAAAAAATCAAGATTTATTAACTGATTTATTAAAATTAATGAAATTAAAAAAGAAAAAGTTTAAAAAATTAGACGTAAATTTCGGAATTCCTTGCTGTAATTGCTTTAAACAATACTTTCAAAATGAAAAATAAAGGAAAAATAGGCTCATTTTAAATATTCTATTACTTTTCCGCCCTGAGTGATTTCATAATAGATATCATCGGATTCTTTTACCTCATTAATACAAAATGCTTTTATTAGGTAATCCATGTTATATTTAAATCCAGACTTATCATTAATAATATCATTTTCAAGTAGCAAATTAAGTAAATCTTCTTTTAAAATTCGTTTTTCTTTATTTACAATATTTAAAATCTCTCTTCTTATTGGATGATTTACTGCTTTAAGGTATAAATCATGCAAGTATCTCACACCCTCAACACTTTTGCCAAATTCTTCAATAGATTTGTAATTTTTAAAATCAAAATCATCCGGCATGATTATTTCATATTATTAATATTGATTAGTAAAATAATTTAAATCTAAGGAATATAATTAAAATATAATTTATTAATCATATTCCAAGAACTTAGAAGCTAAAAAGTAGCTTCCCCATTTCTTATCATCATTATGAGCAATAAAATCATAGGAAGGAGCAATAAAGTCTTTTTGTCTCTCAATAACTTTAAGATAAATAAAAGATTTCTTTCGTTCTCTTTTTATTAGGAATTCAAAAAAATTACTGATTATCTGACCAATATTTATATCTTGATAATCTTTTATTACACCTATTCGGCTTAAATAAATGAAGGAAAAATTATATTTTTCCAATTCACTAGTCAAATTATTTTTAATATCTTGGTCTACCTCATATTTCGATAGCTCAGAACTGAATTCTTCAAAATTTGTAAATTTATATCTTAGTAAGCCTAATAGTAGGATTTTATCAGAATTGCTCTGTTCTATCAATAGATAAGTGAAGAATTCTCCACCACTCATAATATCTTCATTAAAATAAGGTTTTAAATTTCCATCGGGTGTTTTTGCATCAAAAACTTTATTTCCTGTAATAAAATTAAGAGAGGCATCTTTTTCAGAGATTCTGCGAAAAATAAACATGGTATCATCAGAGAACTTAATTCTAGAATCTATTCATTAGGATAGAACAATAGATCTCCCTTAACTAATACACCCTTATCACAATTAGAGCATGCAATCTTACCCGTAATAATACTTTTAGAATAAAA
>JAEOTJ010000141.1 GCA_016839905.1 Promethearchaeota archaeon
TAAATTATTAACTTTATCATTAAAAAATGACATGTTTGAATCAGATCCGCTCTGTCCACTTGAATTTTTGTTTGAAAATGATTTCTAATTAACCATTATTAAAATTTACCAAGCATCACCCAATTTCTTCTGTTTATATTTTTTGAATTTTGAAGGTTTTTCAGATTTTATGGCAACTAGAGGATTATCTTTAGGCAATCCATGTGGTAAAACAAATTCTTCATTTTCTAATTTCAATAAATGTTTTTTAGCATCCTTAAACAAAGAATAATTACCTTTTTTACTAACATTTAGGTCTTTTTTTACTTTATAATAATCATAACTATTCCATTCTGCTTTACTATGAGCCCATATAATTAGATAATCGTTATCTTTTGGAATCAACATAAACTTGGCGATATTATTATTATTTTTTAGTAAAATACTAATTTTATTATCTGATTCCCATGATACAAATTCCCCTTTTTGTATTTCTTCCAATACTCACCACCTGAAATTAAAATCTTTTACTTCAAAGGTATCATTTACTTTCATAATGATTGTGGCAATACTTTCAAAGGGAGGTGCATCTGGAGAGAATGAATGAGAGCTATAGCGTTCCATAGTACATGTTGTAGCTATTTCAAAAAGTCCTTTTTCTAATTCCTTTATAAAATTTATCTTTACCTTCTTCAAGGTCCAAGAGGATTCAACGCCCCACCATATATTATATCCCTTTAATGATTTTATTTTATTATGAAATTCTTCCTCCGTTATTTTTCTATTGAATAACTTTTGATATAACTCCATTCCCTCATCTTCATCTTTTTGAAGCTCTTTTTTTATTCTCTTTTTAATAATTTTATCTGTAAATTTTTCCTTCATTTCTTCAACTCGAAGAATATCTAAATTTTACTAAAATTTTAAAGTTGTGTCTAAATTTGTTATCATATAAAATTTAAATTTAAATTATGGAAAGAAAAAAAGATGGAAGTAATTCCAAAGTATGCTGCTAGTGTTATTTTGATTCGGAATTTTAAAGAGACAGCGGATGCATATTTTGAAGTCTTGTTGATTAAAAGGTCAGAGACGATGAAATTTTTAGGAGGATTTCATGCTTTTCCTGGAGGGAAAATAAAAGATGACGATTATAGTGAAAGAAATTTAAAAAGATGTAGGGGACGTAATATAAATCAAGCTTATAATATTTTACTCAATCAGAAGACATCTTTTAAGGAAAAAAAAATTGCATTAAGTTTCTGGATTGCCGCTATTCGTGAAGTTTTTGAAGAAGTCGGCATTTTAATCGCATATAAGGATGATAAGTTAATTGATTTTTCTAATGAAAGTGAAATAAGTAGATATCAAGAATATAGGGATAAATTAATCAAAAACGAAATTTCGATGTTAGAAATAATGGAAACAGAAGATCTTTTTTATGCCGTTGATAAACTACATTATTTCCGTCATTTTATAACACCGCCACTTGCCCCAATGAGATTTGATACAAGATTTTTTCTCACTAAATTACCCAACGCACAACAAAGAATAGAACCAGATTATAAAGAAATAGTTGATTATGAATGGCTAACACCAAAAAATTCTTTGAAAAAATATAGAAAAAAGGAGATTAAAATCATTCCACCACAATACGCTTGTTTAAGAGGTTTAATGAACAAAAATCAAATTAGAGAACTTGAAAAATGCCATCTTATTTAAACATAAAATACATAAAAAAAATATAGCTTTTATATAAAAGATTGAATTTATTTATCCAAATCAGATGATTTATAAATTAGGTTCAATAAAAGGGAAAGGTCAAAGTTAATGATTTGGTTAATATTTAGCTTTCTATTTGTATATGGATTTATGATTTGTATGTACTATGGCATGCAACATTTAAAAACAACAAAGAATGACATTCAAACTTCTTTTAATTCCAATGTCGAAAAAGGTGTCCCATTAGAAGCTGTAGGAAGGCTTTACTCTGATTCTATCAATATTCCAATTGTTGATGATTCTTTAAGTAACAAACCTTCACAAAATCTTGAAAAATCTGAAATTAAAAAAACATTGATTTGCAAAGCTTGTTCAAGAACTTTACCAGCAGATTCAAAGTTTTGTATTTTTTGTGGTTCACAACTATTTTAAAATTAAAAATTTCTATTTTTTTTATTATAATCATAGCTAATGTTTATTGAAAAAATGGTAATATTTGTAAAAATAATATATTTTTTACTGAAAAGTCATTAAAAGCGTCTGTTTAAAAAAATATTTAAATAAATTATATAAAATTAGATTTAAATTTGAATTGAAATTAATTATCATACCATTAATTAAATAATTAAGAAACGATGTGAATTTATTATGTCAGACGAGATAGAAATAGAATCACTAAAGAAAATGTCCAAAGATCTTTATAATCAGAATCAAAAATTGAAGCAAGAAATTAAAGCGCTTCAAGAACAAATTTATGGTATTTTTGCTCAATATAAAATAGTGA
>JAEOTJ010000058.1 GCA_016839905.1 Promethearchaeota archaeon
CCACATATTTCTTCTACATCTGATAATTATTCAAAGACAATATATTCTGATAAAGAGATCACTATTGAAACATTAGAAAAAACTCCGAATCATGAGTTTAAAATGATCGAAAATATCGACACTTACATTGTTATTGAACCCTACCAGGATCCTTCAATACAGAATGAATTTCCAAGAGATAAACTACTTGCTTCCTCAAAAGCTTCAGCACCGATAAAGGATATATTATATGGAGGTAAAAAAGAATACGAGCCAGGTAAATGTTGGCTCTATTGCGGATGGCCCTCTAAAATGGCAGCAGACTATTATAACATTGATTACAACTTGTATGAACGATTTATTATTGATGGCATGAGTGTTCCCGCTGAAGAATTAATACAGATAACTCAAAATCTAGGAAAGCATTTTGAAAATGCTAAAAATGTTCATATCAGAGATGAACTAGGTACTAATTTCTGGGTTTCAATTGAAAATCGTAGAATTAATTATGATGTAGGAATGTTGACAGAAGAAATGATCGCTGTAGGCGATCTAGGTGGAAATTTACCCGCAGGTGAAATCTTTATTGCCCCAAATGAAAAATTAGGTGAGGGAAAGCTTTTTTGTCCATTGACAATTGATAGATATAGTAATAAGATATTGAAAAATATAGAATTACATTTTAAAGATGGAAAACTGCTAATTGATAAGGTCTCTATGGATAATGATTTAGAAGATTTAAAATCAAGCTTTAATCAAGCTGAAGAGATTGATAAAACCAAAGGACTTGATGATTTAAGGACCTATAATGTGGCAGAACTTGGAATTGGGTGTAATCCAAAGATAACTAAAGCAATTGGATATATTTTAACGGATGAAAAAATTTCCGGGAGTGTTCATTTAGCATTTGGTGAAAATAAGCAATTTGGGGGCACATCTATATCTCACATGCATTGGGATTTTGTAACTACACCTAAAGTGGATATAACTGTTGAATATAATGATGGAAAGAAAAAATTGATAATGGAATCCGGGAAATTGATTGAAAATTAATTCTTTTCATTCAATTCCTCATACCATTTATTGAAATATCTTTTCCAATTAGCCAGAATGCTGAATGAGCCATATTTGAACTTTTCATTTCACATAATTGTAATATAATTGTAAGTGATTATCAACGATCAGAAGTAGGTCATGCATTTTTTATGAATTCTTCCAAGAATGATATGATTTTCTTTAAAACTTCCTCTTTAAAAGTTAATCTATCAGTTTTAAATAAAAATTTTTCTATAATAATATCTTTCTTAGTAGAGAATCCTATATAAACTAAACCAACTGGTTTTTCTGGTGTGCCACCAGTCGGCCCAGCTATTCCAGTTATCCCAATTCCAAGGTCTACTCTCGAGAGCTCTCTTATATTAGTAGCCATCTGTTCTGCGACCTCTTTTGAAACAGCGCCATATTTTTCAATCATTTCTGGATTAACATTTAATATTTCTACTTTAGCAGCATTACTATAGCTAATGACTGCTCTCTCAAAAACTTTAGATGCGCCTGAAATATTCGTGATCATGTGTGATATATATCCACCCGTGCATGATTCTGCTATGGCAATTAATTGTTTTCTTTCTGTTAAGTTTTTAATTAATTTTTGGATTCTTTTAAGTTGCATTTTTCACAGAAGCTATTTATTCAAAAAAACCTTATTTAGAATTTAAAAATATATATTCATAAAGAACTTAAACATTGTTTTTTTTAAAATATATAATTAATAATAGTTAAATAAAAAATCAAATAATAATATTGTAAATAAAAAAAAAAAACTTAAGTGTTTATTATGGGAGAAGAAGATAGCAAGGGTTTTATTTTTAAAATAACCGTAATTGGCGATGGCGCAGTTGGAAAAACATCCTTAATTAAAAAATATACACAAGGAAGCTTTCAGAAAGATTATATTAAAACTTTAGGGGCTCAATTCTCAAAATATGATGAGGATATTGAAGGAGATAATTGTCGCTTATTCTTCTGGGATATTGCTGGTCAAGAAGAGTTCAATTTTATGCGGCCTACATTTTATAAAGGGAGTAAGGCAGCAATCATAGTCTTTTCTCATGAAGATACTGAACATGGAAAGAGTAGTCAGAGCCACATAACAACTTGGCATGATGATATAAAAAAATACTGTGGTGACCTTCCGCTTGTATTATTTGGCAATAAAATTGATTTAGTTGATGAAAAAAATATCGATACAAGTGATATAGATAAAATTGTAAAGGAAAGAAATCTCCTTGGATATTATCGAACGAGTGCAAAAACTGGAAGCGGAGTATATGAAGCCTTTCAAGCAATAATCAAAGAATTATATAATAAATATAAAGAGTCATAAAAATCATTATTGATGATGTTCAATAGTCAAGATTATCCAAAGATTCTCTTTTTTTCTTCTGTTCATTGCGCACCATGTAAGCCCGTTGAAGAAATATTAAAACGAGTAAATATATCTATGTTTGGAAAGAAATTATACATTGAAAAAATTGATGTTGAGAAAAATATTCAACTAGCAAAGGAATATAAAATTACATCTCTTCCGACACTCATTATTGCAGAGAAGAAGCTCTCAGTAAATATTCAGGAGGAAGATATAGTTGATGCAATATTATACGGATTTATCTCATCAATAAAAATATAAAAAATAAAAAATAAAGAGGAAA
>JAEOTJ010000142.1 GCA_016839905.1 Promethearchaeota archaeon
GACCTGACCTTATCCCCGTCAAGGCAGAGAAAACTCGAAACTTGCTTGTCCTTTTCTTTCTTGGCAAAAATCCTTTTTAACTTTTGAATTCCGATGTATAGCAGGATGAAGAATAAGAGGAAAACAAGCCCGCCGACAATAAAATATAGAACATAATCACTCATTTTTTTAACTCCTTTTTCTCATTTTCATGATCTTTTTTATCATTATCATCATTAAATCAAATCTTGTTAATCTTTTATATTACAATACGGGCAAGCGATTTCTTGATTTTCATACTCATTGTATTTTTCGCAGCAATACGGGTATTCCCTTCTCTTGAGCTTCCCTTGCCTCAATAATAATAAGTCCATTTCCCGATTGAATTCGATTAATCCGTTTCATTTGAGAAACATTTAAAAGCCTAATGTAATTATAAAGAATGAAATCAATCTAATGTAATAAAAAAGCAAAATTTTTTTCAATCCCGAATAAATGTTAGAATTTAAAGTAAATGATTACATCACGCTCAAGCTGAAGAATGGTAAGACAGTTATATATATTAAAAAAAAACCCTTTATTAATTGCAAGCGATTGGTTTTACAGATTCCCATTAATATGATCAGTAAGTTTGATGAAATAGGTTCTATTGATGAGGCCGCCGATGTTTACAAAAAAACAATAATGGATGGGATTACTTATGAAGGCTTTCATGGGACTAATCCCTTGGAAATTCAAGTAAATGTAAGCGATAAAGAAGAATTCTGGGGTCATTGTTCCAATCTCCAAGTTTGGGTAGAAAATGATTATAATACAAGGATTCTTCACAGTAATCTAGCTTTTCCATTACTTAGAAAATTAACAGAAGTTGGAGACCCCCTCGCTAGGAAGGTTTTTAAAGACGAGATCGCAGAGAGGTTTTCCAGTGGTAATCTCTCAGTCATGCGGTTCTTGCTCGAGGAAGATTATTTATCAATCTTAACTAAAGATGAATTGAATATCTTGTTTGAAAGTATCGATTTTAAAATCATTACAAAATTAGAAAATGAGGAAGCCTTTCCATTACTAAAAAAATTAACAGAAGCAGGAAGTTCAATTGCAAAAAATGTATCCAAGGACAAAATTACCAAAATAGTGCAAACCAATAATCTAAAATTAATAAAATATCTAATTAAAGAAAATTATATAAATTGGTATTTTAAGAAGGAAGATTTAAATTCCTTGATTGAAAAGATGGATCTAAATCTTATAGCTGAAAAAGATTTCATTGATGGTTATCCCTTATTAAGTAAAATTGAATATTTTAAATTTGTTAAAGAAGATATTATAAGAAGAATGAAAACTAATGATTTTAAAGGTTTAGCACATTTATATCATAAAAATTTTTATATTTTTACGAGATTTTCTAAAGAAGAATTTAATTCTTTAATAGAGAGAATGGATCTGACGAAGCTTAACAAATTCGATTCAATAATTGATTTTAAACTACTACTGAAATTTTCATTTCATAATTCAAAAGTGAAAGATTTTCAAAATAAAAAAATTATAGAAGCCTTGAAGGGTAATAACATTACCATCATCAAATATATACTAAAAGATTGGAGTTTTTATAGTGATAATTTTGATGAAAACGAGCGTAAATCTCTTTACGACTTGAATGGACCTTTAAATATAGCAGAAAAGAAAATTAAAGAAATAATCGTGAGCATCGCAGAAGGAAGTCCATATGGTCTCCATAAATGGGATTTCCAGAGATATAGGGCATTTTTATCCCAGAAAAGATTTGAAAATCTATTTAAAGATATTGACCACGAGATTCCAAGCTCTCGGTTAAAACAGTTAGCAGAAATTGGAGACCCTATTGCCCAATCCTTTTTTAAAGAAAAGCTGGCTAAGAAAGTCTCCCAGGATTTAAATAAAATGAAAAATGATCAAGATTCTTTAATAAAATATCTTTTAACTGAAGAAGAGTTCTCTTATTTCAATGATCAAGAATTAGCAGCTCTATTTAGTGAGCTGGATTTTAGCATAATAAAAAAATTGGATTTTTCCGATCAAGCATTATTTAATTATAGAGGAGAAAGGGGTTTTAAGCTTCCGGAATCATTAGGTCTATTTACTTCACTTGAAAGTTTAAATCTACGGGATAATAGGATTTATAAACTACCCAAAGCAATCGGTAATCTTACTTCCCTTCGTCATCTAAATTTAAGTAGAAATTCTTTATCAGGTAGATTGCCTGCTACCATGGGTAATTTAAAGTCTCTCCAGACTCTAGATTTAACAGATAATCAGGGTCTTATATTTCCAAAATCAATGGGTAATTTAGATTCACTTGAAGATTTATATTATCGACAGGAAATTTATAGGGGAGTTCCAGAAAGTATTAGTAATTTGAAAAAATTGAAAAACCTTCATATAGATGGCTTTGATGTAATGAAAATACCTAGAACCCTAGGAGAAATGACGTGGCTTCGGTTGTTGGATTTATCGAATAGTAATTTAGAATCCATTCCCAAATCCATCATCAACAATCTAAAAAACCTTGAAGAACTATATATACAAAAAAATGAATTAATAAGTCTTCCCAAATCTATTGTAAACTTAACTTCTCTTAAAAAATTATGTGCAAAGCAAAATAAGATAGAAAAAATCCCAAGTTTAATATTAAAATTAAATTCTCTCAAGATAATTGACGTGTCATTTAATCCAATAACGTCAATGCCAAAAAAATTGCTTGAAAAATCATTAAAAGGTGAAATTACGTTATTGTTTACTTATTATTGTAAAAAATGTTTAAAAAAGCACGTAAGAGGCAAAATTTATGAGGAACACCTCAGTTATGCTTCGATTCAGTATTTTTGAATTATTTAAAATCGAATGAACGGAATCAGGACTGCTTAAAATTGATCAAAAATCATTTATGATATTTAAGAATTATCCTCATTAAATCAAATCGCGTTAATCTTTTATATTACAATACGGGCAGGCAGTTTCTTGATTTTCATACTCATTGTATTTTTCGGAGCAATACGGACATTCCCTTCTCTTGAGCTTCCCTTGCCTCAATAATAACAAGTCCATTTCGCGATTGAATTCGATTGATTCCACTCCTTTCTCAAAATCCTTGATTAACTTGATTTCCGGACTTCTAACATCTCTTGATTCTAAATAGTAATCTTTAATAAAACGCAATAGCTTGATGATATCTCCGCCGAATTGACTTTCAAGTTCGGTTAATAGCATTATTCTCGGGTTTTTCAGGTTTTCCGCTTCATTTTCAAGAGTATTGGTTGTGACCTCCATTTTTACATCACTGATTTAGAAAGCCCTATCTTTTGAAATTGATAATTTTAGATTCATCATTAAATGAGTGGTGGTCTTAGTATTTAAAGTTTATACTTTTTTATGAAATAGGACGTAATTTTTTATGAACCATCTCATAAATTTTTCAAAGATGTTAAATAGGTTTAAACATGATTGATACTTAGCCCATGAAAATAA
The DNA here is from genome assembly GCA_016839905.1 of Promethearchaeota archaeon. The sequence goes on from JAEOTJ010000142.1 coordinate 3,484, forward strand.
AAAAGATATTAGACACTCTTGCGCTTCTCGTCGCATTAAACTCGCC
>JAEOTJ010000143.1 GCA_016839905.1 Promethearchaeota archaeon
ATTCTGATTTGTATCACATCTTCAGACATATTATAACTAAATTTCCATTTTTATTATCTTTAACACTTCAATCTCACTTTCCATCACGAATCGTGAAGCTTTATAAGGAAGAATGACATATTATTATACAATTGATAACATAAGAATTATAAATATAATCATTTCATTTGCATTATTAGACAAAAATAAAAAATGTAAATGGGATTAAAGATATATAATTAAAATTGACATTAACCCATATTATAAAGATGAGTGAAGAGAACCAAGATTTAAAGGATTTTTCATGCTTATTTGCCGTTTCGGGTGAAATATTAATTAATGCTAAAGATGAGGATAAAGCAAGAGAGAAATTCTTTGATTGGTATGAAAAAAACGTGGAAAAAGTCGAAAGAATTGACAATGAATTATTAAAAGTGCTCAAGTGGCAAAAAGGAGATCGTAAAAGTTCAGACATATTATATGACATCTTCAAGCAGTAAATAATAAAAAACAAAAAAGTTATGCACTTGAATGAGATTGGTATAATTATGTTTATAAGTAATGATTCTGTTCCAGAATTGATATCAAATAAGATAATAAAACATTATGGAAGACAGACCGGGTATTATATCAATGAAATATTTGAGCACTGTAGATCTTAGGATATTAAATTCATTGACGGAGGCTATATTTACTGTTGTAGTCTCAAGCATGTTAAGGTAGAGGTTTGATAAAATGAAGATAAAAAAAGATCAGGATCAGAATTCAAAGGTTTGGATATTATCAACATCTGACATTTTTATGGTAAAAAATGTAATATTTATAAAGTAATATATTGAAATATATCTAACTAGTCCATCATTCACAATTTAATCTATAAAAAAAGACAATTATAGGGAAATTTAAGATGAAAAAAATGGTAAATTGCCTTGAGACGGAGTTATTTCAACATTTTTTTCATTTTAGTTTGATTTGGTTAACATTTTCCTTTATATATATAAAATTTAACATAAAATGTTTATAAAATAATTTAAGTGAAAAATGAAATGATAAAAAAACAAGAAAATAATGGAGATAAGAAGCCTTTGGGGCTAAATCTCCAGTTTAAGAAAATTAAAAAAGCGAGGACCGCCTTGGAATCCAAATTAGAAGGATTTAAAGAGCACTTTAAAGAATCTCAGTCTAATTCGATAAAATATCTATCAATTTTAGGGGGGTTGACCATTTTTATTGCTATATTTGGGCTTGCATTAATATTAGTTCTCTCCCTCAACTTCTGGCTTGTAGAGGTCGACTTGAGCTATCAAGATATATTAATGTATAGAGGTCTTGAATTTAATTTCCCTGATTTAGCTAAAGTAGGGATATTTTTCCTAAACTTTATGATTGTTCTCTCTTTATTAGCTTTTTTTATGAAAATGTTCTTAAGAAGAGAACATTTTGGAGTGGCGGAGGAAAAGAGACGAATAATAAGAAAGCGCAGGATTCAGAATATTATTATTAATAGTTTTATCATTTTTGGATTAGTCTGTGGAGTAAGCATGATCATCATAATAAGTTCATTTAACTCAATATTAACATCCCCTATCAATAGTCAGCTGTTTTTCATTCCAGCACCTTTAGTTGGAATTGAAATCTCATTTTTCATTCTCATTATTTTATTATTGGGAGGGGTCACCCTTAAAAAAAAGAAAATCAAGTTTCGCCCTTCTCATTCTGAATTAAATAGTAATTCAAAAGAGAGGAGAAACGGATATAACCTTTTAAAATATAGGCTCTTAAATCAAGGTTTTTCAAGCTCTAGATTTTCAGCAAGATTGATGAGATTAAAAGATAAATCAAATGATTTAAAAGACACATCAACCCCTCCTCCAGCGGGGCATTATCCAAAAGTAAAAGCGATGGGCTTGCTTATCATTCTTATAGGAATTCCTTCAATTATAGGGATAATATCAATTGCTCCTATTGGGGATTGTGATTATGAAATCGCATTGCTTCCACAAGGGAATACAGATTATGATAGCTTAACTTATCATTCTGACATTACAGAGCTAGGAGAAATACCATTTAATGGCAAGATATTGATTAGAGCGAATGAATCTTCTCGGTCAAACTCACTGGTAACCACGAAGATTGAGCCAGAATTTTCTGAATTAGAGATTTCAGAGGAAAATCCCTTAAAATCTTATTATGGCTTCAAGAGTTACAATCGGTACGTCTTGGGAAAAAAATGGCTTTATACCGTAATTGATCTTAATGAATGCAAGCTTCAACCAGGGAAATTCACGCTTAAGAGTCAATACACCGCTCAATGTGGGTTCTTCTGGAAATACCGACCTTATAAATGTTGGGATTTAATTCTTGGTAAAGATAAGCTCAAGATCTTGCCAACTGGTCCCCTTCCTCAGGAAACATTTGAATATAATGCGGTGTATACTTATGATAATGGTACTTTTTGGACTGTGGTCTATAGTGGGCGTGTCGTAAATTCTTTGAATGAATCTGTAGCTTTAGAGAATTTAGAATTGTATCTCCAGACTTCAGGAAATCAATACGAAAAGATCGCTACAATCTCGACAGATGGGGATGGTTGCTTTAAATATACGCATGTTCAATATCAATCATTCGACACAAATGCAATGGCCAAGATATATTGGAATGGTGTTAAAAACAAGTATTATCGGTCTGTTTTCCATGAAGAATACGCCGGAATGGAGTATTCAGTCGAAAATGGTCGATTCTTCATCGATTATACGGGAGAAGGCTACCCCGAATGGCCATTTAACTTGTATGATCTCATCCAAGAGATTAATGCGCCTCCACCACCTCCTGATTCGGTCTTCTGGGCAAGACTAAGCGAAGGACGAGGTACTCGAACCTATGATGAAATCAATCAAATCGAGGGAGAATTAAAGGGAGATGTTTCATGGACCATTGGACGGTATGGAACTGGTCTGAAATTTAATCAAAATGGCACGAATGGGAAAGTGGAATATCCTTGGTCTACTCTGAGCGATACTTTGGGGAGATGTAACAATGAATTCACCATTGCAGGATGGATTAATCCTTCCGTATTAACCAATAAGACTAACATTCATGGTATTTCTAATACATTCCTTTCTAAAGGCTCCATTTTAGGAAATCTTGAGTTGGGAGTCAGCCCACAAGGGGAATTAATGATGTATGCAAGAGCCCGTCGTTGGTTTTTAGGAGATTTATGGGGGAAGACAGCTATATATGGTACTCCAAATTCCATTAAAACTAATGCATGGACTTGGTTTTTAATCAGATGGAACAATTCGTTAGTAGATGTTCAATTGGGATCACAGTGGTTTGAATTAGATAATGAGGGAGAAGAAAAGTGGCAAGGTGCAAAATCATTAGCATTAGCGCCCGGACCTTTCATATTAGGAAATGTCCAGTTCTTCCAAACGCATTTTATTGGTAAGTTGGATGAGATCTACGTGGTTAAACGAGCTATTTCTAATGAAGAAGCTGAACGCTTGAAAGGGGTCATGGAAATAGAGGCAATTGTTTCTAGGGAAGATGACGATGGTGGTTGGACACCGATCTCCAAAGATGAGAGTATCACGGGATATTTAAATTTAGAATGTCATGCTTCCACGCCTGAATTTAAAGAGATCGTTCAGCTTGACTATTACTTATCGAATGAAATTCCTAATTTCACCAAACCAGATGTTAATGATTGGATGTTTCTGAGAAGGTTCAATGAACACCAGGATTATTATTCTCACTTGATTAATTCGAAAGATCTTCCGGACGGAAATTTTTATTTTATCGTGAGGGCAATTGATAATGATGGAAATGTCACTTACGATGCTTATGACATTTCAAACGAGTATGTACCATTTAAAGTTGAAAATTTCAAGGGATCTATTGATTTCTATTACTTACACGTTAACAGTAGAATCAATTACAATTCAAAAATCGCAATGGTTCCTGCTCAGAATGTTGAGAATTTCATCCAATCCATTCAAGTTTTCCTGAATCATGAGGGTGAGGCAATTCCCTTAACTCAAGATCCCGTTGATTATTATCAAATATCTTTTAACGATAATTTATTGGACTTATTCCCCTTGATGGATTGGATTTCTAACAATAATATTCCTTCGGGTGAATATCCTGTTAGTTTTACGATTCAAGTTTATTATAACTATGGAGATGAACTTGGACAATATTTATACAATTATACATTATATCCCATAACTTTAGACATTCAAGAGCCTGATGTGGAGTTAATTAGCGGAGGTTCATACACATTAGAGTTAGGAAAAGCTTACACTAATGTTCTAGATAATATCATTACAATGGGATTTAATTATACTTCCATTGATTTAGATAACATCTGCTTCGAATATCGTTATAATACAACTGAAAGCGAATGGATTATTTATGATACTTTTTCAGTAGATTCATATCCAATGAATGTTAGCATTAATATTTTGAATATGAAGGATGATTTAATATACTTTCGATTTATTGCTGTCGACAAGCTTGGAAACAAGCAACTTCTAACGAATCCTAGGTATTGGTTCATTAAAGATATGGATAATCACCCCGATTTTGTTTTAGAAGAATTGCATGATAATATTCTTTACAGCTTAGATGCACGAGGTTTGATTGATATTGATTTAAAAGTAATACCTGCTGCAAATGATATTTCTAACGTTCGTGTAAGCACGGCATATGAGTCATTTGAACTTACAGAAAAAAATTATGAAAATGATTATATTTTCTATTCTGATTTCTTGGAAAATAAATACCTAAACTCTTCTTTTTACAACATCCTTGGAGGACAATTCACGGAGATCCCAATCCTCATTGAGACATTTCAAGATCAGGCTTTAATTTCCTCTAAAGAAGTGAGGATTATAGTAACAGACATCATATTTGATAATGTCGTGAATATTACCGGTATAGGAGCTGATATTAATTCAACCATGGAAAATATATGGATTTCGTTTGATAATTTAACTGGCACATATTCTAACAAGCATGGTATTCCATTCATCGTGAATAATAAAGCTCCAGTGATATTTCTCTACAATTCGCGAGATGAATTAGTAAATTCAGTCCCATTATCTCCATACAACGATTTCACGCTTACAAAAATCCATGACGATACGACAATCGAGATAATAAATAATAGATTCACTATTTCATCACCTCAAATCCAGCCCTTTGAAAATTTAAGTTCCATCAATTCAATCATCATTGAAAGTGTCAATGTACCTTTCTCATATTTCGTGGATGATGAAGAGATCTTCATTTCGCTTCTAACTACAGCAGATTTGGATGGAAGTTATAATTCATCAAATCCCATTATCATTGAATATGGAATAACAAATAACACACGAATGGATAAACAATTTCTCGGCAATTTAGATTTATTTTCTCTGACTCAAGACATTTATCGGTTGGAGGCTGAGTTCTATGATGTCTCAAGCTTTACATCACGTTATATTGACAATAAGAGCTACTTAATCGACTTTTCAGCACCTTCTATCTATAAACAATTCATTAATGGAGAATCTATTCATCCAGAAAGGGATGAAATTTCTTTTATCATTAAAGACGCTTCGGAAATCTCAAATATATCATTTGATCTCAATTTAAATGGAAATTGGATAAATACGGGAGATCTATACACGTTTAAATTTAATGATTCAAGCTTGGAGGATGGAATTTTACATCTTAATATATTCGCTAATGACTCTTTAGGGTATCAAAATTCTCAAGAATTTTATATTAATATCGATACTACAGCACCAATCTTTACTAAAATCATTAATCATTATGAGTATTTCAATAATTTCTACACGGTTTATGCAGGAATCAATGAAACGTCAAATTATGAGATAAAATTACATGCCGTCCATTCAATAATGGGTATTCCTTATTTAAACTTGAATTTAATCATCAATCAAACGGGAAACGGAACAGAGATTTCTTTTGATACACATCAGTTAAATAATGGCCTTTATAATTTAACTCTTATTGCCATTGATGATGCCGGGAATGAAGCAGATTATTTCATAGGAGAGCGTTATTTTGACAACCAAGCCCCGCAAATTCTTTCGATTGAGGATTATTATTATATCAATGACCAATTAAATTATAAAAAGGATGTGGTTGATATTATTTACTTTAATAACCAAAAAAATATCTCAATCAGAGCACTTGATAAGGTATTAGATGGATTTAATTGGAGCGAGATTAATTCAAAATTGGGAAGCCAAAATGGAGTTCAATCACTTGAAATGTATCTTACTAATCCGCTAAAATATCATAATATCACTCTTAATACTCCATTAAATTATGAAAAATTCTTATATGAAATTGTTGGCTATGATAACAATCCTTTTTCTGACATTTCTCTCATTAAAAATATCAAGAGCATTAGAATTGGAAATATCATCATTGATGATTTTATCGCGATTCCAAGTCACAATTCAATAATGTTGATGATTGATGAACGATATGATTATTTGCTTTCGCCTGAAAATACTAATAAACTTCAGGCGGAATTTTATAAATTAGTTCCAACAACGATTCCTTTACATTTTAATCCTTTACTTGATAGGTGGGAATTAAATTCTCCAAGGGATAAATTTTTTGATATTACAGATTTCATTTCGATTACTCAAGGGCAGGAATTTCTCTATTGGTTTGTAACACGAGATAATTTATCAAATGCATACACGACGCCAAAATATCAAGGAATGTTTGATACTCATATTACCCAAGATCCTCTTGTTGATTCTCTATTTGAATGGTCTTTAGGCACTACTAAGGATGGTGCGGGAATCATCATTTTTGGTTCTGAAACATTATCAGATAGTACCATTCAAATTAATATTTCTTCCATTGATTTAAGTGAACTAGGGGAGATGGATGTAGAAAAAATGTTTCTATATTATTCTGGGGATGGTGGTAATTACCAGTATCTTGGAAGAGCATATCATTTCGAAGGTGATCTATGGAACCTGTATTGGGATCGTTCAATTCTCGGAGGAGATATCGAGACCAATTATTACTTAAAAGTGATTATTATTGATAAG
>JAEOTJ010000019.1 GCA_016839905.1 Promethearchaeota archaeon
AATATTGGTGATATTTATGGCTGAAAAAATATATGAGGCTACAAAAAATGATGAAGGCAAATTCATTTTGGAATGCTCCAGTTGTTACTTTGAATTTCCTATCGATGATGCAGAAAAAGACGATGTTTTTGAATGTGAGGATTGTGGCGCACCTTTCACTATTGTAGATGTCTCTAATGATAAAATCCAATTCAAAGCCGTCGTTTTTGATGAAGAAGAATGGAGAGAGTAGTTTGAAGTCTATGGATTATCCAATTCATTGATAAAATTGAAAAATATTGAGGAATTGATATGAAAAAACCTATCGCGGATGTATCACAACGCAAAGCGGCGAGAGTCGCAGGAATCGGATTAATAATCATAGCCATAACCGGGGCCTTCATATTTTATGCTCTGAACTCCATAGACATTGTACCGGGAGATGCCGCAGCAAAAGCTTTTAATAATATTAAGACTAATGAGTGGCTATTCGATATCTTTATTGTTAGCGTTCTAATCAATATTACATGTAATGTGGTGGTGGTTCTGGCACTTTATGTTTTACTAAAACCAGTATCCAAGGAGCTCGCATTGCTTACGGTGGTTTTTAGGTTGATAAATACCATTATTTTTGCAATCAATATGGTTCTTCTTTTTATTGAACCTTTATTGTTTAATTATGTACATCTTATTGGAGTTGTATTTTATGCCCTTCATATACTTTTCCTTGGTTATTTAGTTTTCAAGTCGGGCTACATTCCCCGAATTCTGGGGGTCTTATTGATAATTGGTGCTTCTTTAGGCTATCTAATAGAAAGTCTTACATATTTTTTTTTCCCTAACTACTTATGGATAGATTCCCCGGGTCTCATGGTTGGTGCTATTGCGGAAATTTTACTTAGCTTGTGGTTTTTATTGAAAGGTAATAAAATGCCCGAAATGAAACCTGAAATTGATTCCGTCTGAAATGTAAGACTTCGCTAATTACATGAGATGTTTTGAATGATTTATTCGGATATATTCTTAATAATTCTATTTTTTTATTTTATTGGATATATGAAACCCAAACCGATGAGGAAAATAATAATAATCGAAATATTATAAAAAATAAGCTAAACATTTTTAATTTCTATTAGCAAAGATATATTTATGGATGGAGTAAATCTATTTGGATTACCAGTAGATGATATGGAGCGAGCTAAAGATTTTTTTAGTAGAACATTTGATTGGAGCTTTATGGCTACAGGGATGGATGGAAATCATCATTTTGCTACAACAGTTCCAAATGACAAAAATGGTCTTCCAATTGAACCAGGTGGAATAAACGGAGGATTAATTCAACGAGGTACTTATGTTTAGCAAGTGACAAGTATTTTTATCAAAGTAAAGTCAATTGATAATACAATTGATAAAGTAGAAAAAAATGGTGGCAAGCTAGTTCAGACTAAACTTCCCATCGCGGATTTTGCCTATTTTGCTCAAATAAATGATTCTGAAGGAAATTTAATTAGTCTTTGGGAAGATAAAATCTAGGACTCCTTTAAGTTATTCAGAAGCTACACAATATCTAAGCATACTCTCAAATAGAAGAAGACATGATCCATAAAAAATTTTAAAGTTTTTCTTAATCGAGAGTATTTTTTTTTGATTTTATTATATATTGATTAAACAATTAAATAGTAAACTTGATTAATTTTAATGGAAATCAATTTCAAATAAATTAAGAGGTAATTAAGTTAAATATGTCAAATAGCGAACAATATGCAATAGATATGGAAAATATATCAAAAACATATATCTCTGGTGAAGTTAAAGTTAAAGCTCTTAAAGATATAAACTTAAGTGTAAAAAAGGGAGAGAGAGTGGTAATTTTAGGTCCTTCGGGTTCAGGAAAAACGACTTTATTAAACTTGTTAGGAGGAATAACTTCTCCTGATAAAAAGGGAATCAAAATGGTAATTTTTGGAAAGAACATTAAAGATTACGATCAAAAGTACTTTACAAATTATCGGAGAGATAATGTTGGATTTATTTTTCAATTTTTTAATCTATTTCCAACTTTAAATGCAATAGATAATGTAATAATCGGGATAGATATTCTCAATAAACAATTAAAAACAAAATTAGATACTTATAAGATCGC
>JAEOTJ010000144.1 GCA_016839905.1 Promethearchaeota archaeon
TTATATCATTTTACTATTTTTTAATTTTTCAAGTACTAAAAAGATAAGTTTCTATTTAATAATTCGTATAATATTTTTAACGTTCTTCATATAAATCCACAAAATTAAAAACTCTTGGTTTTTTACTGATTAATAAGCATTTCTTTAAAAAATTGCCTCCGTGGCTTAGTGGTAGAACAATAATAAAAATCTTATTGTTGGATTAAGCAGCTGACTTGTAATAGGAATATCTAATATGGGTATTTCGATGAGCAGCCGGTCGTGGGTTCAATTCCCACCGGGGGCTTTTCTTTAGAACGAAAAAATAGGAAAAATCTGACCGAATTATAAAATAATTATTAAAAAGTTTTGTTATTATTAAGAATGAACAAACTTAATCATTTTATTTTCTGTATTATTGATGATGTAAGAGCAGAACATTTTTTTGAGTTAATTGATAAAGAATTATTACCTAATTTCAAGATTCTAATGAAAAATGGAATATATTCAAGAAATTGCATAACAGACTTTCCTTCGGTAACTTTACCTGCTCAAGTGACTCAAATAACGGGAACATACACGGGAGATTACCGAAATGAACCTTGTCATGGAATACCAAGCTATCATTGGATGGGAAGATATATGGCACCACCAATATTAAGAGATTATAGTGGTAAAAATTTACAAGTATATAAAATGAACAAGGACTTAGGGATAAACTGCCAAACAATCCTCGAAATGATCGGGGAAGGAAATAAGGCAAGTCTTTCCCTATATATAAATCGTGGAACTAATTACATGATTCCTGAGAGCAAACTCCAGTTAATTTTTTATTACATAATTCTTAATATAGGAAAAAAAACAAACTTGAGAAAAATGATGGCTAGAGCCAATACGTTGGTAGTACATCGTTTAATCGAGAATTTTAAAAAGCCAAAGAAATTTTTTGAAAGTAATGAAGCTCCAATTGGTAGCTTATTATGGTTCTTATCGTCTGATCTTTTAATGCATTGGTTTGGATATGATAGTTTAATTTACAAACTGAATTTAATGCATATTGATAAATTAATAGGATTGATGATACAAGAACTTGAAAAGTTGGGTTATTCAAAAGACACTGTCATTGCGATAACTGCCGATCATGGAAATTATTATGCTAAAAAAATAGGAAATTTGAATGAATTTTTCACACATAATAATCTAACTCGTTATCACCCCCGTAGTGGATTGAAAGGTAATATGAATTTAGCTGAGTTTGGTGGAGTTGGCTTATTTAATTTTAAGGGTGTCATTAATAATCGCAATAAACATGCGTGGAGTCGTCCAACAATTAAAGAAATGGAGTCTTATGGTTCTAAGAATGTAAATTTATTTAAGGAGTTATTTAAAATTGAGGGTTCATCATTGATGTATTATAGAGATCATGAGAACACTTTTAATAAAGGTAGAATATTTTTAAAGCGAAAAGATAAGAAAACTGGAAAATTAATTACAGGACAAATAGAATATAAAGGAACTGGCATTAATTATAAGACAAAATATGTATCTGATAATGATAATTTTGATGTTTTTGGGTATAGTCAAGATGATAATGCAAGTAAAATGATAAATAATAAATATCATACAATTCAAGAGTGGTTGGAAAATACTTATCATCTTGATTTTCCCATGTATCCAGACCTAATTCCACGTCATTTCAAAAATCCTAGGAGTTCTGATATAATATTAAGCACTGATGGCAGTATTGTTTATAATATTATACATGGAAAAAAAAAAAATCATCATAAATATACTCATGATATAGGACTTAGAAATAGCGCTGTTGTTCCTTTAATAGTAGGAGGATCAAAAGAAATCCCAAAAAAGGAGATAAAATTCTGCAAAACAACTGATATTGTTCCTACTTTATTACATTGCTTAGGAAAAAAATCCCATAAAAGCGTAATTGGGAAAAATTTAGTTTAATTCATTAAGTAGATATTCTTTTATCCATTGATTGATCTGGTTCCTTACTGTCCGAAATACCGTTAATATCTCTTTTTCGGAGCCTTGAACATCAGCGGGATCAATAAATGCATGATGAATCATTCTTTTCGCACCAGGAAAGATGGGACATACTTTTTTGGCATAATCACATACAGTGACTACAATATCAAACTCTTGACCGTAGAATTCGCTTAAAAGTTTTGATCTTTGATGACTAATATTTATATCTATTTCTTTCATTGCTTTAATGGCATATGGATTTACTTGTGAAGGTTTAGTACCAGCACTATAAACTTCAAATTTATCACTATATAGCCCATTCAAAAGACCTTCGAACATCTGAGAACGTGCTGAATTTCCAGTACATATTACAAGAACATTCTTTCTGATAAATATCACCAAAAAAAAACTCCAAATTAAAATTATTCAATTAGAATTATAAGAATTACTGTTATGAAATATAGATATTATTTATTCTATAATAATATAATTTGAATATATTCTATAGTGAATTTCCTTATAAAAGATGTAGCTTTACCCTAATTAAAACAGATATATAGTGATTTAGATATGCAAAAATCTTTAGTGGAATTAAAAAAATTTGAAAACATTCAAGAAATTCAGAATAAAATTTTAGAATTCTTAAAAAAAAGAAAGGAAATGGTATTACTCTCGATGATATTATATTTTTTTGATAAATGTGAAAAATTTAGGTATTAAAAAGGGAGGAAAGTTCTTCTTATATAACTTATTGCATAATTTGGTTAAAGAAGGAAGAATTAAAGCTATTATTTCATATGGGAAAAGAATTTTATTATATTGAATAATATAGATTCAGTTAAAAATATATAGTGTTCTTATTCTTACTTTTTTAAAATAAAGTTTGTTTGTTTTTTTTATAAAAGACATTTTAATCTATAAAAACGATCTATATATTAATATATATTTAATTTATTATATATAGATTATATTATTAATGTATAAAAACAAATAATAATTAAGGTGTTTTAAATAGAACATAGAAAAGTTCAAAGGACAGGTGGTTCTTCTTATATTATTAGTCTTCCTAAAGGATGGATTACCAAACATAAAATTAAAGAAAAAGATACTTTAGGTATAATGTCCCAACCTGATGGAAATCTATTAATTACCCCTAAAATTGAATCAGATGAATTCACAAAAGAAATAGAAATTGATACAGATATATTTAATGATGTTAGTTTCTTGTTTCGGGCATTAATAGGGGCATATATTATGGGATATTCTAGGATTGTAATATCCTCAAGTAAAAGATTTGAACCTTCTATAAGAGACTCGATATCCAAATTTACTCAAATTGCTATTGGTCCGGAAATTATAGAGGAGTCTAATAATATAATAATTATAAAGGATTTGTTAAATCCTAAAGAGATGCCGTTTGAAAAGACAATTAAAAGAATGTATATACTTGCTAGTAGTATGCATGAAGATGCAATAACTGCTTTAAAAGTTAAAAATGAGGACTTAGCTGAAGAGATCATAAAGAGAGATGATGAGATTGATAGACTTCATTGGTTAATTGGGCGACAATCCCATATTGTATTAAGGGATATAATTTTAAGTCAAAAAATGGGAATTAAATTAGAAGATGCATATCATTATCAACAAATGAGTAAATTTTTAGAAAGGATTGGAGATCATGCTGTTAAAATGGCTAAAAACGTAATTAGCATTATTAAACACGGTATTAAGAAGGATATGTTAGAAAAAATAATGAATGCTAGTAGATTATCGATTAAACTCCTTAATAACTCCATAGATGCGTGGAGGGAGAAAGATATAAAGAAAGCAAATCAAAATATTCAAAATATTTCAAATTTAATTATAGCATGTGAGGAAATTACACTTAATCCTAATCATATAGATATAGATCTTTTTATAAATGTGAGTTATATTATAGAGAGCATTAGAAGAACTGGTGAATATGCCGGAGATATTTCTGAAATTATCATAAATAATTTAATTGGAACTTAATTTTAATTAATTAATTCGGCATAAATTCTCTATATATTTCTCTATATTCTATATAGTATTACGAAATAAATAATTAAACTAAATATAATATAAAGATTAAAGAAATTTAAGTATAGATTTTATAGATTTTTACAAATTAGTAAAAGGATTTACAATGAAAAATCAGAATTTAAATCATTTCAATGATAAAGAATTTCGGAAGAAAAGTATTGATGAATTAACGCATATGTTTTTGGATAGAATTAACGAACAGACTCTAAAGCTTATAGAAGGTTTAGAATATCTTATTGAAGAAGATTTCGAAAATTATGAAACTAATCTTAACTATGTTATTCAAACAAAAAAAGAAGTAGAAATAAAAAAAGCTTTTGAACAAAAGCTATGGAAAAAAAGAAGTGTATTTGCGAAAGCTGATAGACTAAAAATATTTGGAAAAATAAATGAAATAAAGAATATAGGAGAATATATGGCACATAGACTTCTCTTATATAAAGTAGTATTGCCGGATGAGAAATTCAAATTACAAGTTGCTGGAATTATAAAATCTCTAAGAATAATTTCAAACTATATTTCTGATGCTGTTAAATCGATTGGAAGTGATCTAGAAAAAGCCCATAAAATTTGCGAAAATGTAAAAGAAGAAAGAAGGAAAATGAGAGATGAAGAATGGATATTGCTAAGAAGGTTATATAATTATTCAATGGACTATTTAAGTCGCACTTTCATTTATTTAAAAGAAATGATTGAAGATATAATGATGCTTGCGGACCATATGAAAAATTTTGCTGAGTACATTCAGTTCCTAGCAACTAAATATTTAATCTTTAAATAACCACTTTATTTGGGATGAAACATGGCAGATATGCTTGAAGGACTTAGCTTTTTTTTAATCATAGTAATAATTATTTTAGCTTTTGGTCTCTCTTTCGCCATTGGTGGAAATGATGAAACACCAGCTCCCTTAGCTGCTGTGGGTTCTCTTAGTTTTGCATCCGTTTTAATAATTGGAGGCGTAGGTTTAGCTGTTGGAACAATCTTCTTTTCTGAAGGCGTAGCAAACATGGTAGGTTCAGGTATTTTAGGAGAAGGTATTGAATATCAGCTCTATATGCTGTTAGCTGTTTTAATAAGCAGTATATTATGGCTGATTATTGGAAGTTTTTTAGGGATACCGTTATCCTCAACCCATTCACTAATAGGCTCTATCTTTGGAGTTATAATCGTATATTCAATGTTAGTTGGTGGAGTTGATCCTGTTACAGCTTTTAATTGGGAAAAATTAGGAAGGGTAGTTATTTCTTGGTTTATTAGCCCGATAGCAGGTTTATTAGTGACATTTGTTTTATATCGATTTATTGCGGAAGCTTTTTTACATAAACAAAAAGGATTAAATAAAATTGAAGAATCTGAGCGTAAATTTATATGGGGTTTACTCGTTGCTGTGTTTTTGGCATCAGTTTGGACAGGGGCTAATTCTGCGGAAGCTTTAGGTATGATTTATGCGTTATATGATAACGGGACTATAGATCTAGGAGGTTATTATTTTCTTGTTTTCATATGTAGTATATTTGCTTTTTTGGGGGTATATTTAGCCGGTAGATATGTTATAAAAAACTTAGCTAGTCAGATGACTGATTCCCGACCGAGTGATGGATTTATTATACAAGCAGCAAGCGCTATAATTCTTATGTGTTGTACTGTAATTTGGCGTGTACCAATTAGCCACAGTCACGTCATAGTTTTTTGTATTATTGGAATGAATCTTGCACAGAAAAAAGAAGTCAATTATAGTGGATTAGGAAAGATGGCATTATATTGGGTGTTAACTTTCCCGATGGCTGCGGTACTTGCTGGATTTATCTATTATGGTTTTATATCATTTGGATTATACTAAATTTTATATATTTTATAGAAATTAATAATATAATAATTGGAAAGCATATTGAGAAGTGAAAATATATGGGTTCTTTAATCGAATATTTAAAGAAGGAAACAGCTAAAAATGTTTTAGAACAAGCAATCAATCATGCTAAAAAAGTTCAAGAATGTGTTAAAGAGTTGGATAAAGGAATTTGCATTTTATTAAAAGAAAAAAACATTGAAGAGGCTCATAAAATATATCTTAAAGTAGATCTATTAGAAGGAGATGCTGATAAACTTCGGCGAGAAATATTACAGGAAATTTCAACCGGAGAACTAAGCCCTAGCATAAGAACTGATCTATCTCATTTAATAAAAAGACTAGATGATGTAGCTAATTGTTGTACAGGGGTAGCTCGAAGAATTGATACGGTCCCAATTAAATTTTGGGAGCAAAGTAATTCAAATACCATTGACTTAATAATTAAAATAATGGCAGCATCCGTGGAATGTAGTGAATTTTTAGATAAAATAGTTATAGATTTACTTAAAGAAAGGGAAAAAGTTAAAGAGTATAGTAAAAAAATAAATATACTCGAACATGAAATTGATATTCTTAATATAAAATTGAGAAAAAGCCTACAACAAACAGATTATAATGTCAACGCTTTTACTATTTTTACAATCGGAAACGTAATAGATATAATGGAAGCGATTTCCGATGGAATAGAAGCTGTTGCAGATTACATCATATTGCTATTGAGGAGCACCCCAGCTTTATAAATATTGTTCATTATATTCTCCTATTATATAAAATCACACAATTTATTTCTTAATTCTTTAATATATTTAGCCTGTTGATTTTTTAATCCTATATATATTATATAGTGCTCTATATTCTATAATCTAATTTAAAATAAAGTAGAAAATTAGAATAAAAGAAGAAAAAGAATATGAAATGGAAGTGATAAAGTAATGAGTTCTTTATTTGAGTGGTTTAAAACTCGAAATGAAGAGATATCAATTAATAAAACTTTAATTCATAAGCAAAAAGTATTAGAATGTGTTGTTGAATTTAATAAAGGCTTATTATTCTTTCTTGAAGAAAAAAATGTGGATTTAGCATTAAAAGTCTTATTTAAGGTCAATGAATTGGAAAACCAAGCAGAAGAGATTAGAAGAAACATTCTGAAAATGCTCTCAAAAGCAGAATTACCCTCTACTATTCGTGAAAACCTGATGCACCTTGTAAAGAGGATAGATGATGTTGCAAATGCAACAAACGCTAGTTCTAGAATGTTAATTTATATAAATCATAGTGATTTCTTTAAGCTAGACGAAGAAGTCCATAAAAATATTTTGAAAATGGCACAACACACCGTGGAAGCTGTAAAAAAACTGAACTTAATGGTAAATAAACTATTAACTGCAAAAGAAGAGGAGATTCAGAATCTGGGCGATGAGGTCAATACATTAGAATACAAAATTGATGATTTGAAATATGGAATAAATCGAATTCTAGTTTCAAACCATCCAAATATAAATCCGTTTAATGCCATTGAAATTCATAATTGTATCTCTGCATTGGAGGCTATTTCTGATAATGCAGAAGATGTTGCTGACTATATTATCATACTAACAGTCGCTAAAAGAACATAAATAGATAATATTTTATATTGAAATATCTATTTCAAGGTTTTTATGTATTGAAAAATTAATTTAGCAGCACTTTCGATTCCAGAAAGCGTGCTGATTTCAGGTACGTTATGACTAAATAAAATAGGAATTCCTATCAAGGCAGATGGAATGCCTAACCATTTCTGTCCTTTTCCAGCATCAGATCCATAAAATTCAAAAACACCATTCTGATACTTTAACTTATTTTTTTCTGCAACTTCAGTTATTTTTTTACAAGTATTATAGTCCAATATACCTTTGCCTCCACCTTCTTGCCACACTATGACAGGTCCATCCTTAAGTTTAATGTCTGAGCTAACCGTCCCTGAAGTATTTTCGACAATTCCAATATCTATGGCAATGGCTTTATTGATAGAATTATCCCGCATAAAATGGAATGCTCCTTCGGTACCAACTTCTTCCCGGGTTGTGGCAACGATAAACACATTATAATCGATGGGTACAGCACCAAAATCATTCACAAATTTAATCATTATTTTCTGCGTTAAAACAACAAGACAAGTCAAAGCCACTAAATTATCCATAGAGTACCCTGCGATAATATCATCATCAACTTCAGGATTAAGCAAATTAAGTTTTCCTGAAAAAACCAAGGGTGCTCCAATATGAATATGATATTTATTAATAACTTCTTCCTTAGAATTAGCTCCAATGTAAATTTCCATTTCTAAAGGATCAATAAATTCCTTTACTCTCATTTTAGGAGGTGTAGAATGAGGAGATCTTCCGCTAATAACTCCATTTATCCATTTTTGCTCTTTATTTAGAATTTTGACTCTTTTTGATACCAACCAACGTCCTTCAAATCCCCCTCGTTTTGAAAATTCTAATGTACCATTTTTTTTAATCTTTCGAATAGTACCACCGATTTCATCAATATGAGCTAAAATGGCTATTGATTTTTTTCCCGTTTTTCCTTTAATCTTGATAAAATAATTTCCATAAACGTCTCTTTTTACAGGGATATTTTTATCAACAAGAAACTTTTCTACTTCATTTTTAAATTGTTCTCCCCTTGCATTTTCTAATCCTGGTGGTGCTCTTTTTGATGCTAATTTTTTTAATATAATAAAGATTTCCTTCTTGTTCATAATATTTACCTAATATGAAATAGTATAAAATGCTTTTTCTATTTTTATTTAGAAAGATCTTTACTTTCTTCTATGATAATTAAATCAAGGGATTATACTTTCTATTTTAATTTTATGGGAGGTATTAAGACATTTCTATAACCCGTTCTTTTTAACTTAATTGCCTCTTCTGGACAATGATATGAGCAAACTCCACATCCAATGCATTTATCATTATTGACAAAAGCTATGGAGCCCTCTAAAGATATAGCTTCAATAGGGCATTTCTCAACGCAAGTTGCGCAACCAATACAATCTTCTTTAGAAATTTCTGCTAAATAAGACGAGACAGTATTAAAAGGCATTATACCCAGATAATAAAGCTGAAAAATCCCACAGCAACACCTGCAACAGCTACATATACTTTCTACTTCTCTTTTAGTGTCCATATGGACATGAAATACTTTATGAACGAGTCCATATTCTTCAGCTTCTTTAAATATTTGTATTACTTCTTCTTTCGAAATTGGTTTAGCAAAGTTATGTTTTATGGCGAATTGAGCGCTTTTTCCTAAGAGAATACAATTATCCCTTGGAGCATCCAATTTACATGGCTCATTAATAAGGTCCTTTTCATG
Organism: Promethearchaeota archaeon; assembly: GCA_016839905.1. Next base: position 9,245 of record JAEOTJ010000144.1, read on the forward strand.
TCGACAATAACAATAGGCTCTTGCGATATCATCATTATTCTCAATTATTTTTGAAACCATTTCAGTAGTTAATATTTCTTCTTGACCAATATCAATTTCTTTTTCAACTGGGATAACTCTGCCTATTATTGGAAAATTTTTATACTGAGATGCAATATTTTCATAATTCAATTGAACACCTTCACTCATTTCACTAAATAACTTATCAAATAGATTTGCAATTTTCTTATCTCTTTCGTTAGTTTCACCTTTCATTAGAGAATATTCAAATATACCTGGAAAGGGTCCCATTAATCTATATACTTCTATACCCATTTTTCGACTTTTAGAACCTACAATAATACCATTATCCATCAATTCATTTAATATTTTAGTTAAAGCTACTTCTCCCAAACCAGTCTTTTTCTTAAGTTGGTTCATATTCAAAGAAGGTTTCATAAAATTTAAGATAAATTTAGCTTGATCCTCAGTAATTAATACTTTTAATAAGTTAATAAGAGTACTTGTTATTGGAAATGGGACATTTCCAGCCCTTACAATGGTCCTTGCAGTTTTATTCCATAATTTAGTATCTGAATCCATTGAATAATCTCTCAATCTAATCTATTTTCAATGTAAGGTATATAAGGCCAACATAAGACAAAATAAGGATGGTAATGACAAATATTATATTAAATATATTTAAATTTTTTAATGAAATATCAATAATGACAACATGGTCCTTAATATAAAGTTTATATGATCTTAGAATGCCCTCTCCATTATATATAGCTAAAACTTTTATATATTCGCTCGGATATTCCTTATTTAATTCATTTTTTTCAAGTTCAAATGTAATTGAGAGCAGTACTCTTCCATCAACAGAATAACTATTGTATAAGTTTGGCTCTAAATCTTTTATATATTCTCCTATTGGAACGGGTAACCATAGAGGGGTAAAATTATTAAAAATAAAATTGTTAGAAAAATGATTCGGGTTTTTGAAGAGAGAATTTTGCTCTTCATGATCTCTTGTACCCCACTCTTCATCTTTTCTCCATATCCAGACATCATATTTCATAGTTAAGGCAATTTCTTTACTTCCTGTAGTATTAGAATATATTTTTTTCTCATTAATATCAGTAATTTTCCATTTTAGAAATGAGCCTTCTTCCATATTTCTAAAAAATCTTGAATTATTATTATTCCAATTTTTTCCAAAGAGTTGTTCCATCTTTTCATCATTACAAGTATTACAAGTCCATATAATTTCATCATTTTTTTTAACGCCAATACCATACCCAGCTGCTATAACAAGAGAAGGAGTATTTATAAAAAAAATTAGAACTAAAAATAATCCAACCAGAAGTTTTTTTATTATTACTCCCCTCAAAAAATATATTCTAAATTCATTTTAATTAAGAACACATGAAAATAATTTTAAGAACATTTTTTTAATATAATTAATCTTTTTTCTAAAATTTATATTATTTTTAAAAAAATAGATTAATATTAATTTTAAAATAGATTAAATTTAAAATAGTAAAGTTTTTCTGGATGAATTTAAAATGCGATATATTGAATATCAAGTAGTTATTGGTGATGCGCCTTCAGAGATTATTGCAAAAGATATTAAAGAACTCACACTTTCAACCTCCATGGAAGATAATGGAATTACTACTGAAGAAGAACTCAAAATTGATCCGCTTTGGAATGAAGGGGTTATACATCATCTCTCTAAAGAAACATATTTTTGGAATTTTTCTTTAGTTTATAAAAAAGGAAATTTTGACATAATTAAATGGAAAACGGCTAATGCTTGGAAATCTCAAAAATCAGGAGATATAATTATAGATAAACCAATGTTTATTGGAGTCGATGCTGGAGTTTTTTTTATATCTATAGATGAAAATATTGATGATAACTTTACAAAACTAGCAGATTTAATGGATATTTTTATCGAAAAAACAAAGAAAACATCACCTTTTTTAGTTTATGGAGTCATTGAGAATAAGCAAAAAATTGCTGAATTAAAGACAAATAAGGAATTGCTTAAAAATTTAGCCGATGTAAAAAAATGGACTCTTCAGAATGGGGGTGTATTTAGATTGGAAAATTTAAAGGAACTCAAAATGAATTTAGTCCATTTAATATCTGATTATGCTCATTTCATATTAACTAAACTTAAAACTAAAACTAATTATACGGCACTTAAATTAGGAGAAGTCCACTTTTTAGATTATGAAGATTTAACCGCTTTAAAAGAAATTGAAGAGTCTTTAGCAGAGCAAACAAAAGCTGGTGAAACTGTAGATGATTTATTGTCAGAGTTATTTTTTAAATATTTTAAAATGCCTGAGTTCCAAGAAGAAGTATTTATACCACTACCAGAACCAGAAGCTGAACCAGAAGAAGTGCCTAAGATTGAGGAAACTAAGCCTTCTCCATCAAAGATTAAAATGATTCTACGAGAAATTCGATTAGGCATAAGAAGGCAGTGTCCTAAGTGTTTTAATAATGAAAGGACTAAAATTAGAGAAGTAATTGACCGAAATCATATAATAATGGAAAATCCAAATATTTATGGTTTTAAGTTTATTTGCGGTATATGTGGGAATGAATGGAAAACTCAGAAAGATTGGGAGATAATAGAAGAATAATTTTCACAGTTTACTTAATTATTAATTTTACAATTTTTAATTTCTTTAATAAATTATAGGGTGTTTTAAATTAAAATAGAATATGCTGAAAGAGTAGGTAGATTACCAAAATATATATTTACTGCAATCGAAGAATTAAAAGAAAAGAAAAAGAAAGAAGGCGTCGATTTTATTCCTTTAGGAATTGGAGACCCAGATTTAACAACACCAGAACTAATTGTAAATGAAATGATTGAACAAGTTAAAGTGCCGGATAATCAAAATTATCCTTCAAGTATGGGCGAAGAGGATTATCGAGAAGCAGTGGTTAGATGGAATAAAGTAAGATATGGGTTAGATTTTGATGCTGCAACTGAGGTTACTCATGTAATGGGTGGAAAGGAAGGTGTAGCAAATATAGCGAGAGCTTTCATAAATCCGGGAGATATTGTCTTGTGTCCTAATCCAGGATATCCGGTATATGCAAATGGGGCTACTAAACTCTGTGATGGCGAGCCTTATTTAATGCCGTTGAAAAAAGAAAATGGTTTTCTTCCTGATTTGGATGCGATTGATACCACCATTCTTAAAAAAGCAAAAATGATGTATTTAAATTATCCTAATAATCCCACGGGGGCTATTGCTCCAAAAGAATATTTGAAAAAAGCAGCAGATTTAGCTGAAGATAACAATTTCTTCATAGTTTATGATAATCCTTACTCTGAATTTACTTATGGAGATTATATTGCACCCTCACTCCTACAAATAAGCCAAAATCATGTGGAGATTAATAGTGCTTCAAAAATGTTTAACATGACGGGATTTCGATGCGGATGGGCAGTAGGAAATGCAGAAATCATTAATGGACTCAGAAAAGTCAAGTCTCAGATTGACTCAGGAGGCTCTATCTTTATACAAAAAGCAGTTATCAAAGGTTTAAACGAATATAAATCAGAGAAAAAACCAGAAATCGTAGCAAAAACGATGAATATTTATAAAGAAAGACAATCTGTATTAATAAAAGGTTTAAATGATATTGGATGGAAAACTGATACACCTCAAGCCACTTTTTATGTATGGACTGCTATTCCTGAAGGAGAAGAAAATTGCATGGAATGTGTAAAGAAATTAATAAATGTTGGTGTCATTATTACGCCAGGGACAGGTTTTGGTGAATATGGAGAAGGATTTGTAAGATTTGCATTAACTCAACCGGTCAGCAGAATAAAAGAAGCTATAGAAAGAATAAAAAATATAATTTAGGCTATTTTATTTAACATTCTTAGAATGTTTTCTCCATAAATAGCCCATTTTTATCTCATCTTCTATTTCAATTTCTCCAGGAATAATATCTGAAACATCCATTATCATAGAAATAAAATTCTCTTTCGACTCTTCTTCAATTTCATCATCTTCCTCATAAAAATCTATAGTCACATCCATTTTTAATTCCTCATTTTTTGTTATCTTAAACCAACATTAAAAGCAAAAATAACTTCTTTCAAATAAATCCATGCGCCAAGCAATCAAATCCAAGAAGCAGGTATAAGAAAAAAGTCAGATTTGCTTGCTTATAGTAATAATACTACAATAGCTAATACACTAAGATTGTATTCTAATGCTTTTTGAGTATTATTACAATAGATCATTATAAAAAATAAACAACATCTATATATATATATTTTTAGTTTTATTACGTTTTAATAACTATAAAATAAATCTCCTTGAAAATTATGGACTATTAATGAGCTTCAAAACCTGATTCAATATTAATTAAAAAAATAGGAAAATTTTTATTAAGAATTGCAAATTATAGTCTAATTAATTACTTATAATAATTTCGGCAGATCTAACAATGTCAAGTAAAGATGAACTTTTATCTGAGTTATTAGAAAATTTTTTATTTGAGACTTATGAAATTGAGGCAATAATAGTTTCTGATTATGATGGTTTAATCATTTCTGGTGTGAAAAAAGAAAAAGTAGATATGGAGATTGTTTCAATACTATCTGCAATTGTTAATCCAATATTAGAAAGAATTCGCAATGAATTTGCTTTTAAAAGATTTGGTACGGCAGCTTTCGATACCGAAGATTATCGCATACTCTTCGTATCTGTAAGTGATAAAGCTACATTGAGTATAGTTATGGACGCTATGGGATCAATTGAAAAAATAGCACCTTTTGCTTATTTACTCGCAGAAAAAACTGCTCAAGTTCTAACTGCAGATGTTAACGAATCTGTTCAAATATCCTTACCCATTTTTGAGTTTTTAGAAGCTCCTTCAGAGCGGATAATGGAGCAAATATATGAATTGAAATTAGACACGGGGGGAATATATAAATTTAAATTTATAATTATAGGAGATCATGAAGTTGGGAAAACATCTCTCATAAGAAGATATGTAGAGAACACATTTTCAGAGGATTATCGTACAACAATTGGTCTTAATATTTTAACACATGCTTTTGAATTTTTTGGAAATGAAATAAGATTAACACTTTGGGATGTAGGAGCTCAGAAATATTTTAAAAGATACCGAAAAACATATTATGTAGGAGCTCAAGCAGCTTTTATAGTTTTTGATTTATCTAGACGTGAGACTTATGATAATCTGAAAAATTGGCTTAAAGAATTAGATGATTTTATTCCTAATAAAGATATACCCATTGTACTTATTGGAAATAAATCTGATTTAGTAGATCAAAGAGTTGTTAAATATCAAGAAGGGGCAAAAATGGCAAATGAACTAGCAAAAACAGGAATTTCAAGAATCTCTTATATCGAAACAAGTGCATTAAATGGAGAAAATGTTAACGATGCATTTAGGTTAATTACTTATCATTACATAATGGAAATTAAAGATGATGAAGAATTTGAATTAAGTAAGAAATTATTTGCTGAAATTAAATCTATTTTAGAGAATAATAAGAAACTTGAATTGACTTTTATATCTGAAAGTACATATTGGAGTCCAGGCTTACAAATCATAGCTGAAATAAGTCAATTAGGAAAATATAAAAAAATCAAGGATGAAAAAGAAGAAAAAATATATGAATATGAAAATGGACTAGTATTAAAGAATTTACTTTATAATAACATAAAGATTCCTAATTCAGATGCAGTATTTTGTATCTTCGATGCTCGAGGGAAATCACATATCGATTCCGAATGGTTAGATATTGTAATTCAAATCTTGGAAAATCTAAAGGAAAAAGGTATAATCTTTATAGGAATGCGAGTATTAGAGGATTTAGATTGGCCACGATTTATTGATGAGTTCAATATTGATGAGAAACTAGAGAAAAAGGCAGATTCTCTGATATTTTTTAAAATTGGGGATGAATATAGAGAAGATATATACGGAAAATTATTACAAATGTTGAAATTGTTAGATAAAATGATTTGGATGAGTCGGGTTAGTTAAAATCATCTTATTTCATAACAATAATTAATTTTTTAAAGTTTTTTACTGAATTTTAGGCGAAATAGATACATGTTTTTAGTACAATTAATATTCCTATAATTTATTTATAAAAAAATGGGAGGAATAAAATATAAGCTTGAAATTTTAAAAGATCAGGGGAGATTTTTCTTTTTCCATTCATTAATAAAATTTTTATAAATATTACTTGAAATTCTACTATGATTAACTTTTTTCTTTTCCTTGATTGGAATGGTCTCTACTCCTTCTTTTCGTTTAAAACTTTGTTCCCAATCATAATAAGAAATTGATTTTGACATATCATAAAAATAAACTTTCTCAATAATAAATCAAAACAGAGTGTTAATTTTCTAAAATTTTAATAAAAAAAGTCTTATAATCTTTTAAAAAAAAACAAATTAATCGATAAAACACATCAAATCCTTTTGAGTTGAATTTCGGTTAAGATCAGGTTTCAATAATTCTTCAAGTCCAGGAAACTCGAATGGGAATATGTTTTCAAATGCTCTCTTTAGCAGTTCAATGTATTTCTTTTTATCGTACTTATGTTTTTTAGCATCATATAAATCTGAAAGAATAACCTTTCTTTCAGGGAAGTCTGGATCTGCTTCTGCATTTAGAATAATATAGCGTACATTCTTGCCTGCAGATGCAATGACGCCCGACCTTTCCAGTTGTCTGGCAGCAACCGCTTGATACGAATTTACCTTATACTGTGATGGTTTTCGAGAAATTTTCTGTCGAATAGTGAGCTCATCTCTTGAGATTTTTCCCGTTTTGATCCGGTCAACATATTCATAAAGGCGTTTCTTTGCTTCAGGCACTTTTTCCATGAATTCTTCTACCGACTTCACGCCTTGAAACACATCAATAAACGCATATTGAGCATCCTTAATTATCTTTGGTATATCCCTGCGCCTCACTTCAATTCCCCTTACCTTTGCTTCGCCATCTCTCTTAATACCCCAATAGTGGTTTAGCGTTGGTATATCAGGTTCAGCTTGGGAAGGAAGAAACACAATGAAATTAAAAAACCCATCCCAACTCATATGGATACTCGTTTGCTCAGTAATTTCATCGGCAATTTTTCGAGACACTTTCTCAAATTCTTCTGAAGTTCTTCCCAAAGTGTCTTGAAGCCACATTGAATCGACGATACCATGAATCACACGACAGCCATAGGCATCAGCAATTTCAGCAGCACGCATTAGAAACTCCCGAGCAAACGCACAGACCGTCTGATGCGCCTCTATTTTTCCAAAACGAGCGTTTTTAAAACCAAGATAGCCAAAACTCACGACAAGAACCCATTTTAGGGCTATATCTGTGAATTTGTATCTCAAGTCTCCAGTTTTTCTTACGTGTTCCTTACATTTTAATCTTTTTGTCAGGGGCAGGCTTATTGCTTTCGAGATGATTCCTTGCCTCTTGGAACAAATATGAAAGTCTAACCCAGGAACCTTTATTCCTGTACCATCTTCCTTACAACACTTACAATTTAAAGTCTCAGAAGAAATGTTGAAGTTTGTCATCAATGAGGGATACATTGAAGAGAAATCTAATTCTACGACTTGATCATAGACTCCTATTAACGGTTCGAAGATATGGCCTCCTCGATCGCCTCTGATTAGGTCGATGCCACTTCTGAACCCCTCTGGATTTTTTTTGAAAGGAGGGATCAAATGATCAAGTTGGTATGCATAATAGAATTGTATTGATTGAAGTGCACCTCCAATTGTTACGCGGCATAGCCTCTGTAGCGGCACTCGAGACACCCGGGCAACTTCAATCACTCCAGGAATGTTTCCTTCGCTAAAATGCAGGCTTCCATAGGCGGTCGTGTCCAAATGAAATCGGCCAGTAAAATAGACTTGTGTTTTTGAACGTCGCATGATGATTCCATATGACATGTAATGATCAGATCCTCCCGAAAGATCAAAAATGCAGTTCCTTAGGGGCGTTTTATCCCGGGAAAAATAAAGGTCCCTCGATATACGATTGATTGATGCTCGAGCCGCCAAGTAAGGAAAAGTAAATTCATCGCCCCCGTGTGTTAGAATAATATCAGGATCCAGTTTTTCAATTATTTTACTAATTGTTTTTAGATTCTCAACCTCGTCAGCTTTATCAATAAGAATTTTTCTTTTTTTCACACCATCGGCGCGAGGAATATCACTATTTTCGTCTTTTTCAACGATGCTGATTTCAGCATACGCAAGAGGGTCATTAAAATATGGTATTAACCCACGCTGCTGGATTTTAATATCTAACCATACTGCCTTCAGAGGAGGTAAGTCGTAAAATAATTCTTCATTATCATCTTTCAAATCTAAAGAAATTAAATGCATGATGCTGTCGTTATCATTCTTGCTCTTTTCAATTTTGACCTTGAAGTTGCAAAAAGACATTGGAAACAAATCATTCACATAGAAGTACATCTGAGAGATTGGAAGATCCGTATTATAGAGCGTGAATAGGTCTATCTTGTCAATCTCTTCAATTGTTTTCTTAAAGACAGAAGGTTTTATAACAGAAACTCCAAATATTTTCGTTTTTTCATGATCCTCCAACTTGACGTACTTTTCGCAAATTCTAACGCTTTTTACATTTGGATTTGCCTTTACAATATATTTTAGCCTTTTCAAGTCATTTCCATTTTCTTTTTTCGGCACAGCAAAAAATTCGGGGTAAAATTCTTGATAAATTTTTACGATTTTCCTTTCTTTTATTGTTTTCACCCAGAAAATGACTCCATCACTAAAAGTAGAGACATCTAAAAGCCACCCATCAAATTTTTTTTGACAATCCAATTATTTTTCTTCCCGCAGATTTTCTAATTTTTCAACTTTTTGTTCAAGTCTCTTGATTTTTTTCTCTTGCTCAATCGCAATAGAAATGAAAAGTATTTCTGAAAGCATGGGACGGGCACTCATACTACCAGCATCAGCGTGAATACGAGCAAAATTCATCAATTTATTGAAGACTTTTTGTTCCTCCGGACGGAGTGCCCTTTTAAAGTCTTTCCAACTTTCTATTTCATGTTCTAGTGCAGGTCTAAAAGAAGGTACTGTTCTACCTATATATATCACCTTTTTCTTGTTTAAAACACCAAAAAACATAGTATTTAATGAGATTAAAAAGAAAATACATCACAAATTTTCTGATTTAATGAAGATTTTTAAGGTGTTTTCAAATCTGATCTTGACTTTAGAAAGATTATATTAAGATTTTTTCTTACTTTTTTTTGGTTTCTTTTTACCCTTGAATAAATCAAGATATTGTGATGCTAATTCAAGTGAAATCTCTTCAGTAGAGGCTTTAGAGTCATATACCCTTTTTATTTTAGAATATGAGGTTTCAGGAAAGTTCAAGGAATACTCTATTTTAGTTAAAAGTACGGTCCAGCTTCGATTTTTTTCATCCTGTATTTCAGATATAATCCTCAAATCCTTTAGTATATCCATTATCTCAAGTACATTGGCCCAAGGACTTAAAATTTTAGGAATCTTATCTGTTGGATAAAAATTATTGTTAAATAATGTAATAAAATCATAAACGTCGGGATTTAAGAGTAATAACGCTAATCCCTTAGTTTCTTCAATTGTTTGGTTATAGGGATCATAATTAGAAAAAAATTCATTTACTTTCTCTTCATAAACTTTAAATAATCCATTTTCATATTTTTTTATTCTATTCATAAGAAGATTATTCTTTACTCTTATTAATTTAATATCATTTAGTAAAGTGAGAAATTTACCCTGGTGTTTAATGGTAAGAGTTCCTTTGTCTTTTTCTCCTTTTAACCATATGGTTTTAACTAAATTTAAATCAATAAATGGGTCTAATAAGATATCAAAGAAAGGATTTGGAGTTATTAATTTGATTATCTTTTTTAGATCTCTTTCCGAAACAGGATGATCACGCAATATTTCTAGGATTTTTAGTCTTTCATCACGAATGAATATGAGTGCAGCTTTTTGAAGCAGATCTAAATTTGAAAATCTTTCAACCTGAAAGAGCGTAAATTTTAATTCGTCTAAGATTCCTTCATTTACTTTTTCTATTAAAGAAATCTTTTTGGCATTAATTGCTTTAATATATTGTATAAATAAATTTTCTAATTTTTTAGTCATTCTGTTAATTATATCCTCAAAAATTTCAATTCTATCATCTAAATCAAAAATGGATAGACTAATAAATTGATGCTCATCCAGTTCTTGTCTAAAGGAAGCAAATGCTCGAAAAGGTGTTTCCATTAATCTTAAAAAACAGGATCTGCTAAATTCACCATATCCTGAGGATATTTTACTTGTAAGGAGGCTAAGAATGGCATATAGATCATTATATGTAATTAAATCACCATAATCATCTCTTTTATATTTTTCCATATCAGAGAAAACAGATTGGATTAGTCTCATCTCAGGAGTGATTGTTTCCTCCATTAAATTTAATTCAAATTTAAAAACCAATATTGCTTGAAGCATAAGCTTAACCTTCTAGATAAATTTAGATTGATTATTTTATAGATTAAGAGTAATATCATTCTATTAAAAATCTATTTTAAAAGAAAAAATAAAAATTATTATTATTTTTCAACCCACTAGAGAGATTAGAACCAGCAATCTAATGTGGTATTTTTCGAGGGATTTGACAGTTTTCTCTTGGGTTTGAGGGGTTTCCATTTTAAAAGTCGGTTTTCAGGTAAGAATGGATGTTGGACAAGTAAGTATTCCGTGTAGCGCTCATCATCATTTATTAAAACTAGCACATTCCCAAAATGAGAAAGAATTTTTCCTCCTTTAGGCTTGAAGGAGGAATGCTCGTTTAATGGAGCAGTTACAATGATTAAAGGTTTAGTTTTTGAAAGCATCTTTTTAATACCATTTGTAGCTCTTAATATGTCTTCGAAAGTCTGTTTTTCATAATTTTGAAGCAGGGTAGTAATTCCTGAGATCAATACAACTTTTACATCTTCAAGAGTGGAAAGTTTGTGTTCCAACAATTCAACCATCTGATCCCAAGTGAAAGCACGAGCTATAATGATGTTTTCTAAGACTTTTCGAGGTGATAGACGTTGGGTTACGGCAAATTTACTTATATTGTAAGGATTAAAGCGATTATTCCCATCAACAAATGCAACTCTGAACCCTTCTCCAAGCCCCCCATTATCAAAAGACTTTTGTGCGATAACAGCAGTTGTCAGCAAAACGTTTGTGGTTTTTTTTTATCTCCGTATATTAAATAGACTATATCACGATGGAGCCCTCCAGATAGCAACTCATCTAGCTTAGAATCTCCACTTGAAATGAGAGGAACTCGATTATTCTTTTCAAATACTCTGAACCCAGAATCAAATAGCATCAATATTTATATTGATCTGTAAATCTAAAAAGGGTGATACGCCGACAATTTTCTGATCTTTGTAAATTATGTATTTAAATATAGGAAAAGAATTTCATTACTTTAAAAGGGGATTTCTTTTAAAAGAAAGGCGATTTCGTAGGGATAGAGAGAGGAGAGTAAAAGTAAATGTAGAAATCAGTGTTATTTTAATCTTTATGGGGGTCCGACATAAATCGATAAAAATCTTTATTATCAGAGATAATTTTTAAAATATTAGAAATTAAGTTATATATTCATAAAATAATTATAAATAATTAATTATAAAAAAAAACTCTTGATTAAAGATGTTATTTCAATTTGTTAATGAAAACTGGCAACAACCACTGGGTAATCTTGACTATATGATATTACTTCTAATTTTCTACCTGATATTTCTATTAATCATAACAATATTTCTTAAAATTGCTTTAGGAATGGTTGATAATGCTAAACACACTGAATTTGGAAATGTATTTATCACTTCGCTTGTTATAACTATAATATGGTTACTTCTAGGAATATTTTTACTACCATTAACGGCATTTATAGTAGGATTAATATTAATGTGGATTATTATTAGCATACGTCATGATACAGGTTTTGCAACCGCTATTGGAGTCACAGTAATCGCCTTGATTCTATACATTATTGTTATTATATTACTTGGGATTTTATTTCATATCACTATTGTACAATTACCCTTTTAATTTTTTTTTTTTATCTTTTTTCTAATAACAATAAGTAATTCATTATTTTTTTCTTAATTAAAATAAATATAAAATTAATAAAAATGAATAAATAATATCAATTGAGATTAATGGGATAAAATGTATACCTGGTTTTATATTTTCGTCCTTGGAATAATTATAATTTTGCCTCTTTACTTTTTATCATTAGAACATATTAAATTAGATGAGAAATATGGAAAAGAAAGAGGAAAAAAAATTAGTGCGATTTTTGGTATTATTTCTGGATGGTCATTTTTCTTGTTTTGGTTTGGAATATGGATTTCTCCTCAACCAAGATTTTTTTTACCATTATTCCATATTACCCTTACAATTCCATTTCTAAATGTTGATATATACTTATTCAACTTAATAATTTCAATCCCTTTCATTATATTATCATTTTGGTTTGGAATAGTTGGTGTAAAAGGAACAACTCTTGAAACAGCTGAAACTCATAGAGCAAAAGAGATTGTCGATGATGGGATTTATTCCATAATTAGACATCCGCAATATCTTGGAGGATTAATTGGTCATATTGGAATTACAGTTTTGTTATCAGCATTATATTCTTTAATTTTTTTCCCATTTATGGTTTTAATTATATATTTTATCTCAAAAAAGGAAGAGAAAGAGCTAATCAAGGATTTTGGTGAGGAATATGAAAAATATAGGAATAGAGTGCCAATGTTCATTCCAAGATTAAGAAGAACTAAAAAAGAAATTTAATTTTTATTTTTAATTGTATTTACAACAATTTCCACAATTTCAGGAAGTACTTCTCCAATTATTTTATGAATTACGACTTCAGCTTTAGAGTCCATGTGTGTTTCTTGAATATTAATAATGGCTATTTTTGCTCCCATAGATAATGCTTGGTCCGGAAAAAAAGCGACGGGATATACTAGCAATGAACTACCTAATATTATTAGAAGATCGCACCTTTTAATCATTTCATTAGCGTTCTTAATTACATCTGAATCTAACATTTCGCCATAAAAGATGGCATTTGGTTTTAATAATCCATCACATTTTTCACATGAGGGTGATTTTTTCTCTCTTAAGAATTGATTTACCATCGTGGTTATTGGATAGATTTTTCCACATCCCATGCAAATAGCTTCCCTAACGTTTCCATGTAATTCCACGATATTTTCAGTATGCGCTTTTTGATGCAATCCATCGATGTTTTGGGTAAGAACGCCCATTAGTTTTTCAATTTTTTGTAATTTTCTTAAAGATTTATGACCCTTATTTGCTCTTGCTTTAAAAATCATTACTCCTAATTCAAGCATAAAGTTAAGGTTTTTACTTGCGTTAGAAACATAACTATTAATATTTGCCAACTCGTTAGGATCCACTTTTGTCCAGATGCCGGTTTCAGGGCTCCTAAAGTCTGGGATCCCAGATTCTGTACTCATTCCAGCTCCAGTTAAAGCCAAAATATTTTCAGATTCGATAATAAGTTGAGCAAATTTTTCAATTTTTACCTTTAATTGTTCCATTTTATACTTAATTTAAATGAGAAATATTAAAAAAAAAATACTATATTTTTATTTATTGAATAGTATTATATTATTATAACTTTAAGAATAATAAAAAGTTATATTCTATTAACAAGATATTTTATGAAAAATATAGAATATAGAGAAGTAAGATTCGGTTTGATATGAGTTTTTTAAGATTGGGTTAATTAAAACAAGGAATTCAAGATGGCAAAAAATTTCATTTTTAAAATATGTGTTGTTGGAAATGGTGGGGTTGGAAAAACATCTATGGTCCTGCGTTATTGCGAAAATTCATTTAAAGAAAATTATCTCATGACTATCGGCTCGAACTTCTCAACTAAAGCCGTGGAATTGGCAGATTATCCAAATTATAACGTGAAGCTACAGATCTGGGATTTAGCAGGACAGAAGCATTTCAGCTTTGTCAGACCACCTTTCTACAGGGGTGCCAGCGCAATTATTTGGACGTTCGATCTGACTCGGCGCAGCTCTTTCGTGGATTTGGCATTATGGAGAGAGGAGGTGGAAAAGGTCATAGGACTAAAAACAAGTGTCTTAGTAGGGAACAAACTCGATTTAGCTGAAGAAGGAGATAGAGAAGTCGGGACTAAAGATGGAGAGGCTTTAAAAACAGAATTAGGAAGTCTTAAATATTTCGAGGGAAGCGCCAAGGAGGGTACTGCAATTGAATCAATTTTCACAGAACTTACTCTTGGAATTTTAAAAAACTCGGGTAAGATTTAAAATCAATCTATAAAATGATCTTCATTATAATTATTTTTTTTATTACTTGAATTAAATAATGATATTTGTAAGTAGTCTAGAATAAGTCTTTTTTGAACTACCATAGCCTAAACAGTACCGAGTATTTTTTAAAAAATAATCTTTAAATCAAGATCATCCTAAATAATTTCCCAAACCTTTAAATCGCCCCCTTAATTCGTAAATTTATGAATTATAAAAAAGGATGGACTAAAAAAA
>JAEOTJ010000145.1 GCA_016839905.1 Promethearchaeota archaeon
AGGGATAATTTTCATTTAGTAACAATGATGCTATTCTAAAACCTTCTTTTCCTTTTTTTTTAATTAATAAATGAAATAATTCTATCATAACAAATTCATTTATAATAAAAGAATTTTGAGCATCTAAAATTAGATTATCCAAGTATTTTTTAATTAATTGATGATTGTTTGAATTCTTTACAAAATACCACCATAAGGTATTAGTATCTAAAAAGTATATTGTCATATTAATCCTCTAAATGTTTCTCCCAAATCGATTTTGGATTAATATCATCAGGATTTGAAACAGACAGTGACCCTGAAAAAAGGTGAATGAATTGATTTCTTAAATCTTTTGTATCAGTTTTATCTTTATTTTTTATCTTATCTAGTAGAGCATGATAGTCCTGAATTCCTAATTCGAAAATAATTTCTAAAAGGTCTTTTTTTGTAAATTTCTTATTTGTATCTAAGTATATACGGGCTATAATTTCATCTAATTCATTTTGTCTATCGAATTTTATTGTTGCCATAATTACCTAGTGACTAAGTTACTTAATAAATCTATCTTTTCAAAAAATTGATCAGATTGGAATTCGATTTCACTTCTTTTTATAGCATTAATGAGACAAAATACATAATGTCATTCAAAAATATAATAAAATATAAGGCAAGTTTTGAATTAATTACTTTTTAAATTTTTCAATATTTCATAACAGTGAGCAATTATTATGCTAAATATCATTTGAATTTTTTTATTGGAAAATTTGATAGAATTATTAATAATTTGTGTTAAAAAAAGTGTAAAAAAAAAAAAGAGATGTCTTTTACATACAAAATTGAATTATGTTATCCTATATAGTACATATTAAAATTTGTCTTAAGTTTTATAAATAAAGGGTGCATAATATTAAATAATATATAGGATTCTAAAAAAAACTTTCAATTTCTATGAAGATATATGAATTTACAAGAATTTTTAGAAAGTAAATATTGTGTTAGCTTTATAGATAAATTTTCTGAATTGAAAAAATCTAAACTTTTATCTGATAAATATGAAAATGATAGAAAAAGATTTAGAATACTAAATAATCTAGTAAATGATTTATTTAGATTCAAGAATTCGAGAGAATCATATCAAACCATTTCAAACTTAATAGTAACCATTCTTTTATCATTTGAAGAAAATACGCCAATAGATATATATTCTAGCAAGAAAAATATAAGCGTTAATAAAAAGCTACAAGAGATTTTAAAAGAAGAATCTAAACACATGGTTGGAACTAATGGACGCATCTTTACTAAAGGAAGAGTCTTTTTACAAATCCTTGAAAGATTCTTGAAACAGTATGAATATGTATATAATGTTTTTTTTCGTCCAGTTAATTAAGTAGGAATTGACTTAAATTTTATTAATAAACAGAGTATTTATCCTAGTATCTTTTTTATAATTAATTTTGCAACTTTTTCTCCTGAAAGTAGCATTCCTCCAAAAATAGCTCCCATTCGTTGTCCTCCTGAACACGCATTAGCTGCCATTCCAGCTACATATAATCCAGGATAAATTTCTTTTGTTGATTCAATGAGGATTTTTTCTCCAATTTCAGCATTCATGGGAAGTTCACCAATCATTTTACCCGTAGGAGTTTTCAATTTAGCGCCAGGAATTTTTCTTAAGACAACTTTAACAACTTCACAATCATGTCCTGTAGCGTCTATCACACATTTACTTTCAAAAGTCAAGGGATCAACATGCAATTTAGCCATATTTACAGCACTCCAATTTATTACTGCTCCAGTTACATTATTATTTCGATCAATCTTTACATCTTCTACAGAGATTAAGTTATAGATTTTTACTCCTGAATCAATAGCATTAGCAGTTAATTTTCCTACTGATTCTATAGCATCAGCAATATAATAATTTGGTTCAAATTCTTCTGTCCTGATATTATATAATTCCAATATTCTTTTAGCTTCTTTTTGAACGACTATTTTATTAAACATCATTCCGCCACCAAGCATTCCGCCGCCAATAGATAATTTTCGTTCAAAAATTATGGTTTTTAAGCCTGCGTCAGATAAAGTTTTAGAAGCAACTAGCCCAGCAGGTCCAGCACCCGCAATTATAATATCAACTTTTAAATTATTAATTAGTTCTTTTAAGTATGACTCAACTATAGCTTTAGTAATTATCGTTTCATCCAACATAATCTTACTAAATTTTTATAATTTTTAATCTATTTGGTATTAATTTAAAAGACTAGAGTTTTCTTTAAATTGTTTAAATATCTTTCTTTCCTACTTTAGAAGTTATCTTAGTAGAAAATTCTCCACTCAATAATTCAAGATGTTTAAGGGCAATCTCCTTTTCGATTGTTCCTTCCTTCCATCTTTTTTTAATCACATCAATCATATATTCTGGAAAGAAAGCCATTGCTTGAATATCAGTTAAAAGAAAGAACCATTCTCGGTCTTGATCATCTTTTATTCGCATGATAATTTCCTTTTCTTCAAGTTCTTTTAAGTGATTATCTAAATTTGGTATTTTCTCCCCAAGTTCTTGAGTAATTTGCTCTTTAGTCATGTAGCCATTACGGAGAATATTAATAATCGCATAAATGTTTTGATTACAAATATACTTTGCCACTTTTCTTGAATCTTCTTCGGATATTTTATAAGAATTAAAAAAACGTTCAACTGCCTCATGATATTTCTCTAAAAAACTAAGATTTAATTGATCACTTTTTATCTTATCAAAAATATCCATATTTGGAATTCTTATAAGAGCAAAATCCTTTAATAAAAATATAAATTTTGATGGCATTTCTTGATTATGATTGACATTAATTTCTTTAATTAAATCAGTTCTCAATAGAGGTGATAAAATTCCATTAATATCAAAAACTTCATCTTTTAATTCCTCAGAAAGCCATTTAAGCAAACTTTCTTTGGTGATTGCTCCATCAATTAGTTTTTTAAGAATTAGATTTCTTATTTTATCTCGAAAAATAAAGCAATATCTTTGCTCATCTGATATTGTTTTCATTTTGCAGAGATTATTGAAATGGGCACTAAATAAATCTTGAAAGTTTGGTTTCTCAATAGAATTTAATACCATTCTTGCAGTCTCCATGAAAGTTTCTTTATAAGAATCAACATTTTCTTTTTTAAACAATAAAAGAGCAACAATAATTTTATATCTTATATTATTTATTGAGATTTCAGAATAATAGGCTACGATTGGATTTTTTTTTATTTTCATTGATGTTATTCCAATAATTTTATGCTTATCATAAGTTGAAAAGATAGCTAAGAGAACATCATTTGTCAGTTCCTTAGTAATATCCTCTGGGAATTTAGCATCAATTATAACGCCAGATTGTTCATCTAAGCGAGATAAGATCATTCCTTTTGGCATATACTCACATTCCCTCGCATTTGAATAAGCTTTTAAATCATTAAAGAGTATTTTCCCTTACTACTTTAGTGCATCTAAAGAGAGAATTACTTTACAGGAAAAACATCATTCTTTATTTCAAATATAATATTTCTTATTTTATTTTATTTGTATTTAAGTCTCTTTCAAATTAATTAAATCTTTATGTTATAATTTCAAAAAATTTTTTAATTTTAAAATATTTAAAAAAATACTAAGTTATAAATATTAATTTTAAAGACTTAGGACGTATAATACGGTTTCAATATATTATAGATATTGAAATGTTTTAGTCAATTGTGGCTTAATAAGTATTAACTTCTATTCCTTTGACTTTAAAATTAGATTTAAATTTAGAAAAAAATAAAGAATTGGATTAAAATGAGTCAGAAAGTTGTAGTAAAAGCCTTGGTCAAGGGAGGAAGTGCTTCAGGAGGGCCACCTATCGGCCCTGCAGTTGGTCCTACGGGCATTAACGAAGACTAATTCAGTTTTTCGGTGCAAACATCAAAGACGTAGTTGACACTGTAAATGAAAAAACTATGATGTTCAAAGGGCTTACGGTACCAGTTAGGATTGAATGTGATCCTGAGACTAAATTATTCGAAATATTTGTAGAAACACCATCTACAGCCTCATTAATACTTAAAGAAGCAGGTGTAGAAAAGGGTTCCTCAGATCCTAGCAGAGAAATAATCGGTAATCTTACTCTTGATCAAGTTCAGAGTGTTGCAAGGGCTAAAAAGGACACCTTTTTTGAAAAAACATATAAAACTGCCGTCAAGACAGTATTAGGTACTGCTCTTTCCGTAGGAGTTACAGTTGAGGATGAAAATCCAAAAATAATACAAAAACGTGTTGATAATGGAGAATATGACAAAGTATTAAAAGAAGAGGAGTAATAAATGAAAGTTGATGATATATTATTAAAGCGTTCCTTAAATGCAGCAATAGACCATTCAGTAATTAGAAAAGAGGGTCATAAAGATAAAGTCAGAAAATTTGATGAAAGCATTGATTTTATTATAAACCTTAAGGATATTAATTTAAAGGACCCAAAAACTCGACTTGATAAAGAATTAATTTTACCAAATGATATTATAACCGATAATAAGCCTAATATTTGTGTTATTGCTTCTGATGAATTATTATTACACGCTAAAAAGCTTGGAGCTGATACTCTTGATGGAGAAGGTTTAACAAACATTAATAGAGAAGAAAAAAAATATAAGAAAAAATTTGTAAAAAAATATGAATTTTTTATTGTTGAGGATAAATTAATGAGAGATGTTGCTCGTTACCTCGCAAGATTTTTAGGTCCTGCTGGTAAAATGCCGAAACCCTTCCCAACGGGTTATGGAATTATTTCCTCAATAGAAGATCTTAATAATGCTTATGAGCGTTATAAAAAAGTCATTAGAATACAAATGAAAAAACAACCTATTATTCAAGTAAAACTAGGGAAAAAATCAATGGATATGGAAAAGATTTTTGAAAATATGAAAGAAATTGTAAATTTTATCGCAGACGTAATGCCTCATAAATTTAATAACTTTAAATCCGCATTCATTAAAACTACCATGGGAAAACCCATAAAGATTGATGATAATTTTCTTAAAACAATAGGTGTGTAAATAAATGATAAAGAAAAAGAAAGTTCAACAATGGAAAATAGATGAAATAAAACATTTATTAAATTTATTCAAACGGCATAAAAATGTTGCTGTTATTGATGTCGCTCGTATTGATGATAAGCAAATTCAATCTATAAGGAAAATCTTACGTGGTAAAGCAATTTTAAGAATGTCTAAAAAATCACTACAACAACGATCAATTGGGAAATTCAAGGAAGAATCTAAAAAGCCAAATTTGGAAGAATTTGCACAAAATATTCCTGGACAAGCCAGTTTGGTTTTCACTAATATTGATATTTATGAATTAAAGAGTATTTTCGATCAAAATAAATGGATGGTACCTGCAAAACCTAATGAAATAACGCCAGTTGATATCTGGGTGCCTACTGGAGATACGGGATTACCTACTGGGCAAGTTATTAGTGAATTAAATATGATCCTGAGATTACCTACGAGAATTCAAAATGATACGATATGGATTAGAGATGATACAAGAACTCATGGAGCTGGAGAGTTTGTTGATGTTAAGCAAGCTGCCGTATTGAAAAAACTTGGAGTAACTCCTATTGAATCACTCAT
Organism: Promethearchaeota archaeon; assembly: GCA_016839905.1. The sequence continues at coordinate 5,632 of JAEOTJ010000145.1, forward strand.
AAAAATTCATTTTGCTTGGGCAGATGGAGAATTAATTCCTGCTGATGTCTTATACATGGACTTAGGAGAATTACAACGGCAAATTGCGTCTTGCTATTTAGGTGCCCAAAAGTTAGCTATGGAATTAGGAATAATGGATGATGAGACAATAATACCATTAATCCAAAAAGCATATCGAGAAGCGTTAGGAATTCTTTTCGAAATACCTATCCTTGACGAGACATTATTAGATGAATATATTCGCAGAGCTGAACTTAATGTTAATATTATAAATACAATGATTTTAGGGGAAGAAGATAAAACCCCAGTAAAAGCAAAAAAGACTAAAAAGAAAAAAAAGAAATCCGAAGATGAGGAAGAAGGCGCAGCAGGAATAGGAGGTTTGTTTGGATAATTAAAATTACAATTTTATAAGAATATTTAAATTAAATAAAAAGTAAATAACAAATTTAGCGAAAATAAATAAAAAAGGAGGTTAATAAGTATGGAAAGTGTTTATGCGGCATTACTTCTACATAAAGTGGGAAAGAGTATAACTGAAGCAGCAGTCGAGAAAGTTCTTAAAGCTGCCGGAGTTACTCCCGATAAACCACAATTAAAGAAGCTGATTGCAGGCTTGAAGGAAACAGACATTGATTCTATTTTAACGTCAGCGGTCGCAGCTCCAGTTGCAGTAGCAACACCTGCTGCGGGAAGTACTCCTGCTAAGGGCGCCCCTAAGAAAGAAAAGAAGGAAGAGCCTGAGGAAGAAGAGGAACCGACTGGAATTGGCTCTTTATTCTAAATCAGAATTCAATATTTTTTTTTTATCTTTTTTTTTAAAGATTCAAGTGTTTTAATAGTAGTTAAATCAAGATTTTTTTAAATAAATTTACTTTCTTATTAGTTTTCATTAAAAAACGATTTTAGAAAACTTTTTTTTAAATTCACTTTTTTTAACCTTAATTCTATTGATATTAGTTCTTAAAAAAAATTCAAAATAACACGATTATAACATTATAATGCCAGGCAAGTTCACCAAATTTTTTGCGCCATTTGTTCGGGCAATGCCCGAAGTAAAAAATCCTCAAAGAGAAGTAAGTTTTAAAGAAAAATTTGTTTGGACTGCCGTCGTTTTAGTCATTTATCTCATAATGTCTAATGTCCCATTATATGGTGTAGAGCTCGAAGAATCTACGGATTATTTTTATTGGTTAAGGGTTATTCTCGCAAGTCAGCGAGGTACGCTAACAGAGCTTGGGATTGGTCCCATTGTAACAGCAGGATTAGTAATGCAACTACTTTTAGGTTCCAAACTCATTAATGTAGATATGAATGATCCCTATGATAGGGCAATGTTTAGTGGCTCACAAAAAGTTATGGCGGTATTTTTAACAATGTTTAATACTGTCGCATACCTAATGGGAGGTGCTTTTGGTAAGCCAGAAGAAGTAGGCTTTCAAAACATGATGTTAATATTCTTTCAATTACTCTTCGCTGGCATCATTATCATAATGTTAGACGAATTACTTCAGAAAGGATGGGGTCTTGGGAGTGGAGTATCCTTATTCATAGCAGCAGGCGTTGCAGGGCAGATTTTCTGGAACTGTTTTAGTTTTATTGAGGCTCCTGGCGAACCACCTTTGCCAAGAGGTATCGTAATTGCCTTATTCATCGTACTTTTTGATGGGAATGATGCAACGGGTCTGGATGACATTTTAATACGAGGGGCTTTTCCTGACCTACTTGGTGTTGCAACAACTCTGATCATTTTTTGCATCGTAATTTGGTTCGAAAGTACAAGGATAGAGATACCATTGCAGTATGCGGGCTATCGAGGTTTCCAGGGCAAGTATCCAATGAAATTATTGTATGTCTCCAATATTCCCGTCATTCTTGTTAACGCATTATATGCAAACTTCATGTTCTTTGCACAATTAATAGCCAGTGATCAATCAGCATTGCGGCCTGAACATGACTTCTGGCTAGATCTTATTGGTCAATTTGATCCTCCACAGCAGTCTGGAGCTGGAATGGGTCAATTTTTGAAGCCAAAGGGAGGATTAATATATTTCCTAACACCACCACAAGGACTTGAAGAATTAGTCGCTGATCCTTTTAGGGCGGTGGTATACCTTTTCATCTTTATATTGTTATGCATATGGCTCGGCCGTGTCTGGGTCGAAGTGGCAGGACTCGCACCACGGGATATAGCTCAACAAATAATCGATTCGGGAATGCAGGTGCCTGGATTCCGAAGATCTGAGAAAATAATCGAAAAGATCCTTAAGCGCTATATCCCAACATTAGTAATTCTTAATGGTTTCATTATAGCGGTCTTATCTTTCTTTGCCGATTCACTAGGTGCACTGACTTCAGGTACGGGACTTTTGATCGCAATTGGAATCATTCACCAATATGCCGAGACAATTTCAAAAGAAGTCGCGGCAGAACAATATCCTGCACTAAAAGGATTCCTTGGAATGGATTGATCGGCTAATATTTTAAGGGAAAAGATTATCTTGAAGATTTTTTTAATCTAAAAGTAAAAGGAAATAACATTAGATTATTAATAGTAAAAAGAATATTTCTCATATTTTGATAAAAAAGAATGATTTCATTTATATTTACAATCTAATTCATAATTCTAATACAATATCCATTGTTCCTCTCCTCTTGGTCTCAACATCAACATAAATATTTAAAATTATAGTTTATGATTTTGTCAATATACAACTGAAATTATTTAAGTATTTACTATCTTTTATCTAATGTATAATTGAATTTTTGATAATTGAAAATAGAAATTGAATGAAAAAATTAAAAATAATTTTAGACACCTCAGTTTATAGTGCTCTTTTTGATGAGAGGGATCCTAATCGTCAAAAGCA
>JAEOTJ010000146.1 GCA_016839905.1 Promethearchaeota archaeon
GTGTTTATTATGTAGATATCAATGCTATAGATGATAGTCTTATCAAAAATGAACAAGCTATAAACAATGGAACTACGTTTACAGTCGTAGAAATCATTCCTCCATCAATTACGGATATACAAGTAAGCGATGATCCATTAGAATCTGGAAACATTCAAACTATAACTGCGAATATTAGCGATGGTTCTGGAATTTTTAACGCTACAGCTTATATAGAATTTCCAGATGAAACAATTATTGCTACTATAGAGATGGTAGATGATGGTACGAATGGTGATGCCACATCCGGAGATAAAATTTATACATGTCAATGGGACTCAACTTCTGCAGCTGAAGGTTATTATTATGTAGATATCAATGCTATAGATGATAGTCTTGCCAAAAATGAACAAGTTATAAACAATGGTGCTAATTTTACAGTCTCAGAGCATAACCTACCAGAAGCAAATGATGTAAATATTATAGATCTTAATGGTGGAGAGGTTGAAATTGAGGATTCATTGAAAATTGAGATAAATGCCACGGATGATACTGGTATAACAAGTGTTACGATAGAGGTTGAAAAACCTGATGAGACAGTTGTTTTAACAATATTATTATATGATGATGGTTCTCACGGGGATACTGATCCGGGAGACGGAAATTACACAAATATCTGGGATGTTTCTGGTTTAACCGATGGGGGAACATACTATTTTGACGTTAGGATCGTTGATAGTAGCGTAAATCTAAATGAATTTAATATGAATAATGTATTTAATTTTACAATCTCAGATGATGATGCAGGGGATAATGATGGAGAAACGCCATCTGAGCCCCCCGATAATACTTTGGGCATCTATATCTTAGCCTTTTTGGTGATTGGGGTAGCTGGAGTAATAATACTTGGAAAACGTAAGAAAAGGGCATTACCTTTTTAATTCTTTTTTTTTTTTTAGATAATGATTATATTAATTCATTGGCTTTTTGCTTTAAATCACGTAATTTTAATCTTTTTTTTTTTTTAATCCAATTTCTTTTTTTTTTACCAATTGAATTCATCAATTAACCATTCTTTAAAATCAGCTTATTTTTGAAGAAATTTAACTCTTAAAATTATTTTTTTCATTCATAAAAATAAAAATGTGGAAATAATTAATTAAGAATAATGCTTCTAAAGAATTATAAATATAAATTTGATAAAAACGATAATGACACACATGTGAAATGTGAATAAAAATACGAAAGAATTGGTTAAAATGTCTGAAGAAAAAATAGTTGAAGGTTTAAAAAAAATCACTCAAAATATAAGCTTGACAAGTGAAGAAGCAGAAAATATAATGAGAGAAATAATGTCGGGTAAAGTACAGGACGCTCAATTAGGGGCATTCCTAACAGCATTAACCATGAAGGGAGAGTCGATTGAGGAGATTATGGGGTGTGCTCGAATAATGAGAGAATTTGCAAATCAAATTAAACCTAATGTAGAAGGAGATTTATTAGATACGTGTGGAACGGGAGGAGATAAAATTAAAACATTCAATATTAGTACAATTTCAGCCTTAGTTGTTGCAGGAGCGGGAATACACGTTGCAAAACATGGGAATCGTGCTGTAACTAGTAAGTGTGGTAGTGCAGATTTATTAGAGGGATTAGGAGTAAAAATTGATTTACCTCCTGAAGAAGTAAAGACTTGTATTGAAAAAATAGGTATTGGGTTCATGTTTGCGCCTTTATTTCATCCAGCAATGAAATATGCCATGCCTACTAGAAGGGCTCTAAAATTACGAACCGTGTTTAATATACTTGGACCATTAACTAATCCCGCAAATGCTAAATGTCATGTATTAGGTGTTTTTAAGAAAGATTTAGCTCCTGTTATGGCCAAGGTTTTAAACGGCTTGGGAGCGAAACATATTTATACTGTTCATAACTCGTGTGGTATAGATGAAGTAGCACCAGTAGGAATAAACTATATTACAGAAGTTAATAATGGAAAGATTGAAAGCTATGCAATAACAAATGAAGATTTTAATCTTCCTGATTGTTCTATTAAGGATATCTTAGCAGGAAATGTTGAAGATAATATTAAAATTGCTATCAATATCTTAAAGAATAAGGTTAAAGATTCAAAATATAACACGGTTTTAATGAACGCCGCACTAGCTCTTAAAAGTATAAATAAAGCAAGTGATCTTGAAGACGGTATCTTAATAGCTAAAAATACTATAGAAGTTGGAAAGGCATTTGATAAACTTAAAGAATTTATTGAGGCTTCTGGCGGAAATCAAGACAAATTAATGAGTTTATTATAAAAAAAATAATTTGAGATTAATGATTTCAAATAAAATAAAAGAAATAGTTGACCAAAGGAAAGAATCTATTCAAAGAGATAAAGATTTCAAAAGAGAGATCGCTATTGAAGTATTTAAAGATGATCGGATACCTTTAAGTGAATCTATTAGAATAAATCAAGACATTTCTATTATCTCAGAAATCAAGCCAGCCTCTCCTACTTTAGGAGATATTAAAAAGGATATTGATGTTAAAAATGTGGCTACTGAAATGGAAAGTGCCGGAGTAATTGGATTAAGTGTCTTAACAGAACCAAATTATTTCAATGGATCATATGAAAACCTTAAATTAGCTGTAGAAAACACGAAATTACCATGTTTAATGAAGGATTTTGTTGTTGATGAGGTCCAATATAAAATTGCTGCTCAAGTAGGAGCAACTAATATATTGATTATAAATTCTATTTGCAATTTAGAAGATTCCTATCGCACAGCTTTAGAATTTGATTTAGAACCCTTAATAGAAATCCATAATATCGAAGAGATTAATGATATTCGGCATTTACTCGATATTGGGCTTAAACCTGCATTAATAGGAGTAAATAATCGCAATTTAAAAACTTTAGAGATCAATTTGAATACATCTAAATTAATAATTCCGAAATTAAAGGAAGAATTTGGTGATAAAATTCAAGTTGTTAGCGAAAGTGGGATAAATACTGTAGAAGATATTAATTCTATACTTCCATATAAGGCGGATGCGTTTTTAATCGGTTCTTCGATAATGCAATCGAAAAATATTAAAGAAAAAATCTTGGAGTTGAGGGGAGTAAACTAATGGAATATGTAAAAATCTGTGGTTTAAAGAATTCTCAAGATATAGAGCTCTGTATTGATCAAGGAGCAGATGCAGTCGGTTTTATATATAATGTTCCCAAATCTCCAAGAAATTTAGAAAAACCAGTATTAACAGAAATCCTTAGCAATATAAAAAAGAATATTTTAACTGTATTAGTTAGTAAATTTTCAAGTATCTCTGAATTAGAGAGCATAATGAGTTCTTTTAAAGTAGATCTATATCAAATACATGTATCTTTTGATCTTAGAGAGTTGGATAAAATAAATAGTGATTTAAAAAAAAAAATTATTTTAGCACTAAAGGTTAATCAATCCAATAAAGAAGAGATTATTAAACAAATTAATCAATATAATGACCAAGTTTTCGCATTCTTACTTGATAATAGCGAAGGTCATGGCACCAAGTTAAATTTTAATATTATGAGAGAAATTTTAAATCAAATCAATAATGCAAGAGTAATACTTGCAGGGGGTATTGATATAGATAACATTGAGAAAATAATTAATGATTTAAATCCTTATGGAGTTGATGTTAGTAGCTCCCTAGAGATAGAGAAAGGAATTAAAGATCCTGAGAAAATTAAGCGATTTTTAATAAAAATTAAAGATATAATAAAAAATAAAAGAGATTGAAAATAATGGATTATATAGGGAACCATCCAAAGGGGCTTGGTAAGTTTGGTGAATTTGGAGGAATTTTTGCACCAGAAATTCTAATGCCAGCATTAACAGAACTTTCTGAAGCTTTTAATAAATATGTTCTTGATGAACAATTTCAAAAAGAATTTAAGGAAATCCTTCATTACTATAGTGGAAGACCTACACCTTTATATTATGCCTCAAGATTAAGCGAAAATATTGGATGTAAAGTTTATTTAAAGCGGGAAGATTTAAACCATGGAGGGGCTCATAAAATTAATAATGTAATGGGGCAAGCCCTTCTCGCGAAAAAGATGGGGAAAAAGAAGCTTATAGCTGAAACAGGAGCAGGTCAGCATGGATTTGCCACGGTTATTGCTGGGGCGTACTTTGGAATGCCTACAAAAATATTTATGGGTGAAATTGATATCGTCAGACAAGCATATAATGTATACAGGATGCAACTTCTTGGTGCTGAAGTTGTACCTGTTAAATCTGGTTCAAGAACATTAAAAGATGCTGTAAATGAAGGTCTTAGATACTGGATTGCCAATGTGCATGATACACATTATTTAATGGGAAGTGTTGTTGGACCACATCCATATCCATTGATGGTGAGAGAATTTCAAAGAATTATCGGAAGAGAAACTAAGAAACAAATAATGGAACTGGAAGGAAAACTCCCCAATTATATAATTGCCTGTATCGGTGGTGGAAGTAATGCGATTGGAATTATGTATGATTTTATTAATGATGAAGATGTCAAGTTAATAGGAGTTGAGGCTGCGGGTGAGGGTAAAGATACAGATAAACATTCAATAGCTTTAGGTTTGGGGCGCAAAGGAGTATTACATGGTTCATTAATGTATCTTCTTCAAGATAATTTCGGTCAAATTCTTGAAACTCATAGTGTATCTGCTGGACTTGATTATCCTGGAGTTGGTCCAGAACATTGTTTCTTAAAGGAACTTAATAGGTTAAGGGTGGAGACTGCTTCAGATAATGAGACATTAGATGCATTCAAGAAACTTTCTAACCTTGAAGGGATCATTCCTGCTCTTGAAAGCTCGCATGCTTTGGCCTATTTAGAGAAATTAAAGGAAGAATTAAAAAAAAATGATATTGTTGTGATAAATTTAAGTGGAAGCGGGAGTAAAGATTTATCAATAGTTTCTGAGCATATAAAATTTAAGATTAATCCAAAAAAAATTATGTAGTCTCTGTTAATTTTGATAAAATAAAAAAAGTTTTAATGATTTATTTTAATGATAGATTATGTCAAAAGTTAAAGATGTTTATAAGGAAATCGAAAAAATTATCGGCAAGGATTATATTACAGAAAAGGATTTCATGAAAGCAGCATATTCAAGAAATGTGGATCCTGCTTTTCCAGATCGATGGGCAGATATGATTGTAAGACCAGAAACTACTGAGGAGGTATCTGAGATCGTTAAGATTGCTAATAAATATAAGATTTCTATTGTTCCAAGAGGAGGTGGTGCTGACCTCGTAGGAGGTTCAGTAACAGAAGGAGGAATCCTTTTAGATCTCACTCGTATGAACAAAATAATAGAAATCAATGAAAAAGATTTTTATATTGTGGTAGAATGTGGAATTACTTGGGGGGAATTGGATTCTGTATTGGCAGAGAAAGGCTTAACCACTGGTTTTTTAGGGCCAGGAAGCGGATTTAGTGCAACCGTAGGAGGAGGTCTTTCAAATAGTACAGCGGGGTTTGGGTCCACTAAATATGGATTAGTCCCGGATATATGCTTAGGAGTAGAAGTAGTCCTACCTAATCCTGAAGGGACTATTCTAAAAACAGGATCAGCCGCTAATAAATATGCGAAGCCTTTTTGTCGTTATGGCGTTGCTCCCGATTTTACGGGTCTTTTTATGGGAGATGTAGGGACGATGGGTATCAAAACGAAAGCATACTTGCGAATAGTTAAAGATCCACCATTAAAACAAATGAGATGCTATATGCTCAATAAAAACGATTATATTAAAGTTTATGAGCTATTACACGAAGTTCAATCAGAAATTGCTGATGGTTTACATGATATGATTGTAATTCCTCTTCCAGTGGTAAGAATAAAGTCAGGTATGGCTAAAAATAAACCCACAAAAAGAGCTAGATTAAGAGGTTCAGTATTTCAAATAGGATTAGAAGCACATGACCGAAGAATAATGGATGTCTATTTAGAAAAACTGAACGAAATAATGACTAAAGATAATGTTTGTCGACCATTTGAGTGGCAAGAAATCGATCTAGATGTCCCATTGTCAACAGATTGGAATTTTAATTATAAATTTGCTTTTACATATTTTAATCAGTATATTTCTGTTGTTCCCCCTAAAATTTCATGTACTACTTGTCATAAAATTCCGATTTCGTATATTCCTGAAGCAGAACAGTTAAGTAATAAATTTGATGCTAAATTTAGAGAAGAATTCCCCCCGGACAGCGTCTCACTATTCGCTACCGTAATATATTTGTTACCAAATGGACATTGTGTATTTGTTGGAGGTTTTAACGCAGATAACACAGATGAACAACATGATATAGCAATGAAATTATGGCATAAAAAGTTGAGAGCTCAAACACGATATGGGGGGGCTCATTATTGGCTTGGTGAATCAATTTCTCAATCTATAGTTGAATCAGGAGCCTATACTCCTGAATTTGCTCAATTTTTCAAGGATATAAAGAAAACAGTTGATCCAAATTACCTTCTCAGCCCAAAAAAATTCCATATGTATAGTTATGAAGATGATATTTCAACATATTTGATAGAGGATGAAGATTATAAATAAGTGATAAAAAAATGACTGAGAGTAATCCAGAGGGAAAATATAAACATTTAGCTAAGTTAAAAAAGGATATTCTTTTTTGTATTAGCTGTGGAGATTGTCGTGAAGCAACGGACAACACTGCCGAACCTCAAAAATGGGGCGTCTGTGTAGCAAAAGAGCATACATCTGGTTTTGAACCATTCTTTGGTAGGGGAAAAATGCAAATTATTCGTTCTATATGGCAGGGTAAGCTAGATTTAAGTAAAGATTTAGCAGAAGTATTTTTCCAATGTCCAACCTGTAATGCATGTTCAAAAGCATGCTCCTATGAAAAAGATAACGTTGCTTTTTATGAAGCTCTTAGAGCAGAACTTGTTGATGCCGGGTGTGGTTTAGAAGCTCATATACCAATGAACCAAGCTATGGTAGAATTGCTAAATCCATATGGAAGAGATAATAAACAGAAAAATGAGTGGTTAGAAAACCTTGATTTTAAAATTGAGGATCCTGACTCTAAGACAGCAGAGATTCTTTATTTTGTAGGTTGTACCGCCGCATTAACTCTAGAGATTCAAAATGTTGCCATAAATACTGCGAAAGTTCTGAATAAACTTGGAATAGATTTCTCAATATATGGAGAAAAAGAAATATGTTGTGGTAGTGTTGCAATGAGAACAGGAGATTGGAAAGCATTTAATGATGTTGCATCAAAGAATTATGAACTCTTCAAGAAAAGTGGTGTAAAAAAGATAATAACGAGCTGTGCTGGTTGTTATAGGACATTAAAAATTGATTATGCTGATTATATCGAAGAATTAGGTATCGAAGTACTCCACACGATTGAGTTTCTTCACAAACTCATAAATGAAAAGAATATAGAGCTAAAGAATTTAGGTATAACTGTTACTTATCATGATCCTTGTCACACCGGGAGGCATATGGGTATTTACGAGGAACCTAGAGACATTTTGAAAAAAATTTCAAATCTAATTGAGATGAAAACAATAAAAGATAGTGCAAAATGTTGCGGAGCTGGAGGGGGTGTTAAGAAAGGCTTCCCTGAATTATCATTAGAAATAGCAAAAACTAGAATTCAAGAAGCTGAAGAGACAGGGGCAGAATATCTTATAAGTATCTGCCCATTTTGTTACAGAAATCTCTCAGATGCTATAAAAGCATTAAATTCAAAAATTAAAATGGTTGATTTATTAGAATTGATAAATCAGGCAATCATATAAACTATATATAATATTTATGATAAATATAATTATTCTATTTATTTAATTTAAATCAGGTTAGTTAAAAAAATGAGTTTTAAAAAAACCTTTGAAGAAGTATTAAAATTTAAACTTGAGACTGTGGTATTTTCTAATGCTGAAATGTTAATTACATTTTGGAAGACAAAACCAGAAATTATAAAAAGATTACTTCCAAGACCTTTAAAGCCAGCTAAAAGTCCTGTAGTTGCAGCATTTATTGCATTTTATCCTAAGACAAATTTTGGAGTATCATATCATGAAAGTGCTATATCAATTTTGACAGATTTTAAAGGCGAATTAGGATTATATATTCTTTCAATGCCTGTAAATGATGATATTGCTATGGCTGCTGGACGAGAAATGTTTGGATATCCAAAAAAAATGGCTAATTTTTATTTTAAGCATGAAGGAGATAATATCGAAGGATGGACAGAACGTAAAGGAATACGTTTTATTGAAATGAAAGGAAAAATAACAGGTTCGATAACTAATGATGAAGCAATAGAGAAGCTAAAGGAATATGGTTTAAAAGATTTTAATTTAAATATCTTTAATTTTAAGCATTTTCCCGCTCCTGGAGGAGGTTCAGTATTTGATTATAATCCACGTTTAATCAAAGAAACAGTAGAATTTCATAATAAATCCTTAAATACTGTTGATATTGAAATTATTTTAAAACCATCTAAATTTGATCCTTGGGCGGAATTAGAAATTATTGATTTAATCGGAGGATATTACATTATAGGAGATAACATAATGCTCCAAGGTGAAGTTGTTGCTGAAGTTATGCCAGGTGCTTTTACTCCCTATGCCTTTCTTAAATGGGATCCTTTTTAATTATCAAAAGCATTTAGAATTTCATCCATCCGTTCTTTTATCATTTCTTTTACACTTCGTTGAGTATGCGAAAATATTACGAACTTTTCTTGTTTAATGCCTTTAAAGATAGCAGCAGCAACATCTTCGGGAGGAATACCAGGAGATTCCTTCATAATCTCACGATAAATATCAATTTTTTCATCATATTTAATATCAAGAATATCTCTTTCGGAATCATTTTGATACTCGGCAGGCTTCCTCATCCAAGAACTAAATATCTTTGTATTTACCAATCCAGGACATACTACAGAAACTTTAATTTTAGAATTTAATTTCTCCAAATCTATTCTTAAGTTTTGAGAAAGACATATTACACCAGCTTTAGTTACTCCATAGGGAGATCCACCAAGAAATCCTGGTATAAGCCCTTCTAGAGATGATATATTAACAACATAGCACTCATTTTCTTGCTTGAGCATTATAGGAATAAAATATTTTAGACCATGGATTACACCCCATAAATTAACTCCTAAGATCCACTCCCAATCCTCTAATGAATATTCCCATGTAAGGCCTGGCATTCCAACACCAGCATTATTAAATAACAAATGTACTTCATCAAAAGCATTCAGTGTTTTTTGAGCCAAAATTTCAACCGCTTTAGCCTTTGAAACATCAGTTACTACTGCTAATATATCTCCTCCTTTTTTTTTTAACCTTCTCTCACATCTAGTTAAAATCTTTTCATTAATATCAGCTATTACCACCTTTATTCCTTCTGACACACATTGCTCGGCGATACTTAATCCTATTCCAGAAGCAGCACCAGTAACAACTGCCACCTTATTTTTAAGATCATTCATGATAACATTTATTCCTATTTAATAATAATTTGATTATAGAGTTATTAAGATTTTAAAAAGGAAATTTGAAAAGAAGTTATATTAATGAAATTATGATGACATTAATGCATTGAACAATTGTTATTGATTTTAAGCTATACTCCTTTATTAGTTTCACATTAATTCCTTTCTTTAATATTTAATGCGTATATTATTTTATTTCATTTAAGTTCTATGAACTTTCTTCACCAGTTAAGAAAATAAAGTTAAGAATGATAATAAAATAAATTTTATATTCAAAAGGCTTGAGATGTGTAGAGTCGTGCACTCTTTAAATAAAATAATTATTTTAAGTGAAAATCCTTATTGAAAATCCTGATTTTATTTACAATTTTGAATAACTTTTTATAATATTTACTATTTCATTAATTAATTTCCTAAGAGGGGAATACAGTTTCTAGCAGGAACTGAAATTTTCTAATGAATACTATGAAAAAAAGAATTTTAATAACAAATTTATATAATAAAATAAAGTGAAATTCCAAAATGAAAATTAAAGAAAAGAAAGTACTTTTACTAATTCTATTTATTTTTATCATGCCAATTCTATTAATTGCGAATAATATAGATAATGTTAGAATGAACAATATTGGAAGTAATGCATTAGAACAATCTTTCAACGAATCGAATTTACAGACTAGTGCTGATTCTGATGGAGATGGATTGGATGATGACGATGAAGTAAATGTCCATGCTACTGATCCATTTAATCCCGATACTGATGGAGATGGTATTTCCGATGGTGATGAAATTTTAATATATGGAACCGATCCTAATGCGGTATCATCCGATCCTGATGTCCTTACCGATTACGAAGAAATTTTTGTTTATGGAACAAATCCTTTAAGTTTTGATTCTGACAGCGATCATTCAAATGACTGGAACGAAGTTCTCGGAATGGGGACCGATCCTTGGAATAATGATACCGATTACGATGGTATATTGGATGGATATGAAGTAAATTTTACAGGTATTCCATTTCCCTATTGGGGTACGGATCCATTAAATAATGATACCGATAGCGATGGATTATTAGATGGTGCCGAAGCTTATACTCATAATACCAATCCTTTAGATGCCGATACTGATGGGGATAGTATAAACGATTACGACGAGGTTGTGATATGCGGATCTGATCCATTGATTCATGAGTCTATTGATAGCGATATTGATGGGCTGTTTGATGTCGAAGAAGAATTTCTCCTTGGAACTGATTCATTCAATCCCGATACCGACAATGATGGTTTAAGCGATGGTGTTGAGGTTAGAATCCATGGCACTGATCCTCTTGATCCCGATACTGATTGCGATGGATTAACCGATGCGATAGATCTAATCGACTTTATAGCAGATCCTTTAAATAATGATACAGACACTGATGGATTGATAGATGGCGATGAGGTCGATATTTATAATACTGATCCCGCTAATCCTGATACTGATGGTGATGGTTTGATAGATGGCGATGAGGTCGATATTTATAATACTGATCCCGCTAATCCTGATACTGATGGAGATTATTTAACTGATGACGAAGAAATTAACATATGTAGTACAGATCCATTAATACCTGATACTGTCGTCGATACAGACGATGATGGATTGATTGATATTGCTGAAACATTAATTTATGGAATAGATCCATTGAATAACGATACTGACGGTGATGGGTTAAATGATGGTGATGAAATCAAGATTTATCATACAAACCCAGGTATTGGGGGGTGGTATTCTGATAGTGATGATCTTGATGATTTTCATGAAGTCTTTACTTATGGTACCGATCCAGCTAATCCTGATACTGATGGTGATGGTTTAAGTGATTCCGATGAAATTTTTTATCATAACTCAGATCCATTATTAATTGATTCTGACGGGGATGGTTTGATAGATGGCGATGAGGTCTATATATATAGTACTGATCCCGACAATCTTGATACTGATTACGATGGTTTGATAGATGGCGATGAAGTATATATTTATAGAACAGATCCTTTAAATTATATAGATCCAGGGTATAAAAATTCTGATAGCGATGGTTTACAAGATATTGAAGAATTACTTAAATATGGCACTAATCCACACGAACCAGATACCGATGGTGATAGCATAAATGATGAGTTAGAAATCGTTTTGTATCATACAGATCCATTATCACTTGATACAGACGGTGATGGGTTTAGTGATAATGAAGAAATTAATATTTGGCCGTTCTCTAATGGAGATCCTTTAGTTCCAGAACCTGACACTGATGGCGATGGATTAAATGATCTGGCAGAAATTTATATCTATGGAACAGATCCTAATATAACAGAAACCGATTACGATGGTGACGGATTATTAGATATTGTTGAAACTATGGATTATGGTTGTTCTCTATTTGATTCCGATACTGATAATGATGGATTATTAGATGGTGAAGAAGTATTGAATTATGGAACGAATCCTAATTATGATGATACGGATGTTGATTATCTTAATGATTATGATGAGGTCTTTACTCATGGTACCGATCCTTTAAGTAAAGATACTGATAGTGATAACTTAGATGATGAAGAAGAAATTATTTTTCATGGTACTGATCCATTAAATCCAGATTCCGATGGTGATGGGTTAAGTGATGGTGAAGAAGTTGATATATGTGGTACAAATCCACTAATTCCCGATATTGTAGATACCGATGGCGATGGATTACTTGATATTGCTGAAGTTGAAATCTATGGAACAAAATATTATGAAATTGATACTGATAGTGATAACTTAACTGATTGGGAAGAAATTTTTTCCTTTAAAACCAATCCCTTATACAATGATACTGATGGTGATGGCTTATTGGATGGTGAGGAAGTATTGACTCAGGGTACTGATCCTTTAAATAATGATACAGACCATGATGGATTGACAGATAATGATGAGCTTTTTTCTCATTTTACCGATCCCGCCAATCCTGATTCTGATGGTGATGGATTATCGGATTTTGATGAAATAACAAATGGTACAAATCCTTGGAACAATGATACTGATGGTGATCGCTTAATTGATGGTAACGAAATATATGAATATAGTACAGACCCCCTAATTCCCGATGTTGATGATTACGACGCTGATGGTTTATACGATATTGAAGAAACTGAAATTTATGGAACTCAATATTATGAGGATGATACCGATTACGATGGTTTATTGGATGGTGAGGAAGTATGGACTCATGGTACTGATCCATTAAATATAGATTCAGATGGCGATGGGTTATTAGATGGTGAAGAAGTATTGACTCATTATACTAATCCATTAAATATTGATACAGATGATGATCATCTAACTGATTATGAAGAAATTAATGTTTGGCCGTTCTTAAATGGAAATCCTTTAATTCCAGAAGTTGATTATGATAATGATGGATTAAATTGGATAGCGGAGGATTTTTATGGTACATCTATATATAACGCAGATTGTGATAGTGATGGCTTATTGGATGGTGAGGAAGTATGGACTCATGGTACTGATCCATTAAATATAGATTCAGATGGAGATGGATTATTGGATAGTGATGAATTATGGTATCATTGTACTGATCCATTAAATTCAGATACAGATGGCGATGGATTATTGGATGGTGATGAAATTATTATACTTAATACTAATCCCTTCAATAGTGACACAGACGGAGATGGACTCGATGATTATCATGAAAGCTTTCTACGGGGAACAAATCCTTTGAATAATGATACAGACGCTGATGGATTAATAGATAGCGATGAGGTCAATATATTTGGCATTAATCCCTTCAATAGTGACACAGACGGTGATGGCATGATTGATGGTGATGAACTTAATGTTTATAGTACCGATCCGCTAAATCCTGATACAGATGGTGACGGTTTAACTGATTATGATGAAACTTTTATTTATTCGACGGATCCCACCATTCCAGAACCTGATACTGATGGTGATGGTCTATTAGATATAGAGGAAGAAAACATATATTTCACTGATCCCTTGGATCCTGATATGGATGACGATGGATTAACCGATTACGATGAGGTCATTACTTTTGGTACTGATCCCTATTTCTTCGACACTGATTATGATGGGTTAAGTGATTACGATGAGGTCATTACTTTTGGTACTGATCCCTATTATTTTGATACTGACGGTGATTGGTTAGGTGATTACGATGAGGCCATTATATATAGTACCGATCCGTTAAATATAGATCCTGATAATGATGGGTTATCTGATTACGATGAAGCTATTTATTATAGTTCAAATCCTTGGAATAATGATACCGACGGTGATGGTCTACATGATGGCGAAGAAGTAAACTTATATTTAAATGCTACCAATCCTGATACTGACGGTGATGGTTTATATGATGGCGAAGAAGTGAATATATATTTCACTGATCCTTCTAACGCAGATACGGATTATGATAATCTTAATGATGGTGATGAGGTCATTACTCATGGTACCGATCCGTTAAATGGAGATTCCGATTATGATTGGTTATCTGATTACGCTGAGGTCATTACTTATGGTACAGATCCGTTAAATGCAGATCCTGATAATGATGGTTTAGATGATTACGATGAGGTTTTTTATCATGGTACCAATCCTTGGAATAATGATACCGACGGTGATGGTCTAAATGATGGTGAAGAAGTAAACTTATATTTAAATGCGACCAATCCTGATACTGACAGTGATGGGTTATTAGATGGTGAAGAAGTATTGAATTATGGAACGAATCCTAAATCTGATGATACGGATTGGGATTATCTTAATGATTTTGATGAAGTCATTACTCATGGTACCGATCCGTTAAATACAGATTCAGATGGTGATTGGTTATCTGATTACGATGAAGTCATTACTCATGGTACCGATCCGTTAAATACAGATCCTGATAATGATGGTTTAGATGATTACGCTGAGGTTTTTTCTTATGGTACCAATTCATGGAATAATGATACCGATGGTGATGGATTATTAGATGGCGAAGAAATAAACTTATATTTAAATGCTACCAATCCTGATACTGACGGTGATGGTCTAAATGATGGCGAAGAAGTATTGAATTATGGAACGAATCCTGATTCTGATGATACGGATTATGATTATCTTAATGATTTTGATGAAATCATTACTCATGGTACCGATCCGTTAAATTCAGATTCCGATGGTGATTGGCTATCTGATTACGATGAGATCATTACTCATGGTACCGATCCGTTAAATATAGATCCTGATAATGATGGGTTATCTGATTACGATGAAGTTTTTTATCATGGTACCAATTCTTGGAATAATGATACCGACGGTGATGGTCTAAATGATGGCGAAGAAGTAAACTTATATTTAAATGCGACTAATCCTGATACTGACAGTGATGGGTTATTAGATGGTGAAGAAGTATTGAATTATGGAACGAATCCTAAATCTGATGATACGGATGGTGATTGGCTATCTGATTACGATGAGGTCATTACTCATGGTACCGATCCGTTAAATATGGATTCAGATGGTGATGGTTTATCTGATTACATTGAGATCATTACTCATGGTACTGATCCGTTAAATACAGATTCAGATGGTGATGGGTTATTAGATGGTGAAGAAGTATGGACTCATAGTACTGATCCATTAAATACAGATTCAGATGGTGATGGATTATCTGATTACGATGAGATCATTACTCATGGTACCGATCCGTTAATTACAGATTCAGATGGTGATGGGTTATCTGATTACGATGAGATCATTACTCATGATACCGATCCGTTAATTACAGATTCGGATGGTGATGGGTTATCTGATTACGATGAGATCATTACTCATGGTACCGATCCGTTAATTACAGATTCGGATGGTGATGGGTTATCTGATTACGATGAAGTCATTACTCATGGTACCGATCCGTTAAATATGGATTCAGATGGTGATGGTTATTTTGATGGTGATGAGATTCTAAACGGCTCAAATCCTTTAGATCCTTCCGATCCTTGCAATTTACCGATTTTTATTGATGATAATAATGATTTTGTGGAGTTAGGCTTCTTTGGCAGTGGCACGATAAGTGATCCATACATCATTGAAGGCTATACCATAATCAATTCAAATTCGACTTTAATACATATCCAAGATACAACTGCCTATTTCATAATAAGGAATTGTCATTTAGATTCCCTGAATGGCATCCCTGATAGTATTTATCTATTGAATGTTAAACATGGAACTATAATGGAAAATGAGATTATAAATACTCGGAATGGAATTCGTTTAGATAAAAGTTCACAAATTATCATTGAGGACAATACCATAAACAGTTTTATGCCCTTCGGGGCTTGGACTTACTGTATAGATATAGAAGAAAGCACAAATAATACTATCTCAAGTAACAATGCTATAAATGGGTGGGGCGGATACAAACTTGGAAATAGTTTAGATAACATCCTTTCAGGTAATACTGCTACAGAGAGTTACTATGGCTTTATGACAAGGGATTGTTTTGACAACTTTTTTTACGCTAACTCCCTAATTGACTGTGATGTAGGTTTTCTTTTGTTTGGAGATGGAGGCGGAGAAAATAATACTCTCTTAAATAATGTCGCATTACGAAACGGAATCGGTTTCGTTCTATGGGGCAATCACGCTGACAAACTCTCGGAAAATGAAGCCATAGAATGCATACGGGGCTTCTATTTAAATAGTGCTTCTATCTATCTCTTATATGATAATATTGCCATGAACAGTTCTAAACACGGATTTTCAATCATTAATAGCTATAATAACACATTAATAGGAAATAAAGCCCTTTATGGTAAATATGGATTCTTTTCTGATCAAAGTTCGGATAATTTGATAGTGGAAAATGAACTTATTGGAAATGATATAAATGCATATGATAATGGAGCAAATAATCAATGGGATGATGGAAATGTTGGTAACTATTGGGACGATTATTTAGGTAGCGATACAAATGATAATGGAATTGGTGATACACCTTATATCATTAATAGTTCAGTTGGAAGTCAAGATAACTATCCGATTTGGGATGATGGCCCTAATACTCCTACTGGTGAAGACGTAGAATATAATGATCTAAATACAGGTATTTCGATAATATTTGATGAAGTTTCATTGAGTGGTACAACAACAATAGCCTACACGAGTATTGAGCTCCCCGTGCCCTCAGGATTTAACTTCTTAGGCTCTCACTATGAAATCACCACAAATGCCATTTATAACGGCATTATTAATATTGCTATTCCGTATGATGAATCCTTGGTTATTGGAAATGAAGAAGACTTAACACTGATGCATTGGGAAGATTCAATAGGAACATGGGTTGATGTGAAAACTGGCGTTGACACAGATAATAACATAATCTACGGTGCAGTCACACACTTTTCAATTTTTACAATCATGCAGCCAGTAAGTTGTTTTGATATAAATTCATATCTTGCTGATGGTGATTCCAATCCTATCTCGTATTTCGATTTAATATTTGCAAAGTATAAGTTAGAGGGATATAAGTTAGTAGCAACCAATCCAGGTCAGATTTTCTACAATATTGAAGTTTTTTACAACCAAACGATACTTATTGAAACTCTAACAATTGATGTGACCATTCCCGGTGATTTCATATTAAAAGGAGCCATGCCAATACATGTTTACTTGGATGGAAATGATATAACAGAGTTATGCACGGTTGAGGGAACTTTCATTACCGTCCCAAATGTACTTCCTAACAGTTCGATTTATATTAGTATCCATTTAGATTACGCTTTAAAAGGAAATTATTACGAGTCACTTGATAGTTTCGGAATGCTTGGATATAATTTTGAAACAGAAATATCTGGATCCGGTGGAGCCCAAATTACTTCAGCCACATTAACCACACATCAAAAGAAAACGACTGCGATATCTGGTTTTGTGACTGACAACGATGGAAATCCAATTGCAAATATTACTGTTGAGATATATATCCTTGATTCTGATGGGCAATTAATACTAATAGGGACAACAACAACAGATGAAAATGGGTTTTATTACTTCATTGACATAGATGCGGGTGATTACAAGGTTCAAATTTCTGAAGAGCTTTATGAATTTGCCACTATCTTGAAAAACACTTTAACTCAAATAGATTTTCAACTTATATCATAAGAAATAACTCAAATTATAATTAATCACTTTTTTTCTTTTGAAATGATACATACTTAGAGATATTATACTTAGAGACTTATTGATATATAATAGTGCTAGTAAAAGATCTAACAACATAATTAATATAGAAGATTTTTTAAGGTGATAAATATCTTTTTCAGTTATATCATTCCTTATTTCTAACTAAAATTTCAATTAATTAAACTTTAGTTAATTAGAAATTGCTTTATCATTTTTTATTATTTTTGAAGAAAAATGATAAAAAAATCAATCCAATTGGATAAATGAAAATTATTAGATTAGCGAATATGAGAGGATACCCCTGATATGCCAAACCAGAGTAATAGACAAGGGAAAACCATATAGTCAAAAAAATAGTGAAAAAAATGATTAATCCTTGTTTTAATGTATCTTTCTTCTTTATAAAAATATAGATGACTATTATGAATGGAGTTAGATGAAAATAATCATAAAACAAGTACATTAGAAAGAATTCCATGTAAAAAATTACTGAAAATGGTAATATCACCCAAACTAAGAAATTATTTATGATTGGATTATCCCTGTAGATCAACCAAGCAATAGATATTGAAAAGAACCATTGACTTAGAGTAAAGATTTCCAAGACATAGTTATGAGCTTCATCGCCCATATGTATGATTAATGGATTCCAAGAATCAGGGATGAAAAAAAGAAATATTAATGAAATTGCAAGTGTAATAATTAATTGAATAATTGTTATTGATTTCAAGCTGAAATCCTTAAATTTCCTCAATTCTCTACCTTTTTTTGATTTATATTACAATAAGACAATTTTAACTTTATATTTTTTAACTTTGATAGATAAATATTATATAATATATATTTGGTAAGAAAACAATGTTAGTAAATAAAAATACTTTAAATGTAATAGATGATACAATAAAAAATATTGGAGATATTTCCAAACAATTTATTGAAATCGATTCAGTCTTGAAAACAGCCAAAAATGAATTAATTGCCCTCGAGAATGAAAAAAAAGGAATAGAACAAGAAAAAAGACAATTAGAGGGCGAAAAATTAGATTTGCAGCAAGAAAAAAGTCAATTAGAGAACGAGAAATTAAATTTACAACAAGAAACTAAAAAATTAGAAGGAGAAAAACTCGAACGAGATCAAAAAATTGGTTCATTGACTAGTGAGCAACAGAGATTATTAAATGAATATGCAAGTTTAAAAGTAGAATTAACAAAATTCGCTAAAATTGCTGAGGAGAGAGAACAAGATGAATTTAATATAGAAAGGATAAAAGCATTATTATCAATATATTCGATGTTAATCAATGAAATATGGCAGGGTCAACCTCATTACCGTATCCTTTGGACCCTTCACGGAGCCGCGGAAGAGATGAGTCGGGAACAATTAAAAAAGACTACAGGTATTGGTGGAGCATTTGTATTAAGAGCAATTAACGAATTAGCTAAAATAAATATGGTAGAGCATGATATCGAAACTACAATGGTTAAGCTAAAAAGGAGACTGTTTGATAAAGAGTCTTTAGGATAATAAAAACATTTCTCAATAATTTTTGGGTCCTCCAAGCTTTTAAATCTAATAAAGTAATTAGTCTTAGTAAATTTTATTTAATAGCCCATTATAAATAGGTGCAGAATATGACTGAAACTAAAAAGAAAAGTGAAGATGAAATTTTAAAATCTTTAAAGAATTTAAATAAAGTAAAGGATGCTGCTTTATCATGTGTTCATTGTGGACAATGCAGGGTTCCAAATTGGCCGTTAAAGGGGATTTATTATTGTTGCCCCGTTTATAATACAGATGTAACTCCAAAATTCGAGCCATTTTTTGCACGAGGAAAGAATGTCATTTTAAAGGGTCTTATTTGGGGTGATTTGGAATTAAGCAAAGAATTAAGTGATATCATATTTCAATGCTCACTCTGTGGAGCATGTGAAGATTTCTGCCAGAACGCACATAATGAAAATATTGACTTTGCTAATCATAGATGGATGGAGCATGTAAAAGTATTCGAAGCTCTAAGAGCGGACCTTGTCGAAGCGGGGTATGCCTTGGAATCACAAGTCCCAATGAATAAAGCGATGGTTAAATTACTTAATCCATATGGAAGAGACAATAAGGAAAAAGCTAAATGGACTGAGAATTTGGATTTTAAAATAAAAGATGCAAATACAGAAGGAGCAGAAGTTTTATTTTTTGTTGGATGCACTGCTGGATTGACACCTCAAATCCAAAAAGTAGCAATTGCCACAGCAAAGATTTTTAATAAATTAAATGTTGATTTTGCTATTTTTGGTAATTTAGAAATTTGCTGTGGAAGCGTTGCGATGCGGACTGGTGATTTAAAAGCATTTGATGAGATAGCAAATAAGAACTCTGAATTATTTAAGAATCAAGGGATAAAAACAATCGTTACTAGTTGTGCTGGTTGCTATCGAACTCTCAAAAAAGACTATGAAAACCACCTGGAAGAAATAGAAATAATACATACAATAGAATTCTTGGATAAATTATTAGAGGAAAAAAATATCAAATTAAAGAATTTAGATATGAACACTACATATCATGATCCCTGTCATATTGGTCGCCATATTGGAGGAAATCTATATGAAATTCCACGCAAAATATTAAATACGATTTCTAACTTGGTTGAAATGAAAACCATTCGTGAGGGGGCAATGTGTTGTGGGGCTGGAGGAGGCGTAAAAAAAGGTTTTCCTGAACTTTCGCTAGAAATGGCAAAAAATCGTGTAAAAGAGGCGATGGACACAGGAGTAAAAGTTCTAGTAAGTACTTGCCCCTTTTGCTTTAGAAATTTATCGGATGCGATTGAAGTACTTAACTCTGATCTTAAAATGGTCGATTTAGTTGAATTAATTTTACAAGCTTTAGAGATATAAAAATAAAGAATTTAAATTTAAAAAGAGAAATTGAATTATAGTTTTTAATTTATTTTGTTACCTTTAATTTATTAACTAGCTCCCTATATCTTGAACGTAATGTAACTTCAGTAATCCCAATCGTATCAGCAATTATTTTTTGTGTTAGTGTTACATTTTTAAGCTTACAAGCTAAATAGATTGCTCCTGCACATAAGCCTTTAGGATCTTTTCCACTTATTGAGAATTGAGAAATAAATTGTTTTAAGATTTTGCGGGCAATTCTTTCTATTTCAACATTCAAGCTCAATTCTGCGATATATCGAGGTAATAGCGAGGTGGGATCTGTAGTAGGTAATTTTAAATTTAATTCCTTGATTAAAATATAATAGCATCTTCTTACTTCTTTAGCTTTAGCAGAACTTTCATTTAGAACTTCTTGAAGCATTCTTGGGAGCCTATTTTTTCTAATAGCATAAAATAAACAAGCGGAAATCATGCCATTTATAGAACGTCCTCTAAGTAATTTACTTTCAAATGCTTTTTTATAAATATTAAAAGCTGTTTTTTTGATATGTTCTGGTAAATTTAAATTTGAGCTAATTCTTTTCAATTCAGTGCTCGCAATTAATAAGTTTCGCTTTTCCCAATTAATACGAGTATTCCATTTAGCAGCTCTCTTCAAGTCAGGATTATCAATCTTGTTTCTTTCTATTACAGTGGTCAAGCTTAAATCAGGTAATAAACTTGATATGGGTGCTCCAGTTCTACCTCTCTTGAGTCTTTCTTGCGCATTATAAGCCCTTTTTCCACTATGGGCAAAATCAATAATTTTTTCACTAATAATTAAACCACATTGGGCACACACAGTCTCTCCCTTTGCTTGAATTGAAATAATATTTCCTCCACATTCGGGACACAGACTTGGTTTAATCTTTATATCTAATGTCATAATAATTTATTTTTCCTCTTTTTTAGTAATTAATAATTATAGTTAAAATCACACATTCTTTTCTAAAGAATAATATATTAATTTTATACTTATTAATAAGTATATTATCCTCGTCTTCTGCTAATGATAGGGGCTTTAGTTAGGCATTTTGTATAAAATTTTAAAAAAATTTCATATCTCTAAAAATCTAATCTCCCATCATTATAATCCTACTGCTTTTAAATTTTCTAAAAGTTCCTTTTGTTTTCTGTTAAGACTTTTAGGAACTATAATTTTTATTTTAATTAATTGACTCCCCCTTTGATTTGAATTGATCTTATAAAAGCCTTGATTTTTTAATCTTAAAAGAGAACCATCCTTAGTTCCCGGTGGAACTGCAACGTTTAGAGTTTTTTCAATTCCAGGAACATCTACTTTCCCACCTAAAACTGCCGTGGTAAAAGGAATATTTTTTTCAATGTAAATATCATCTTCTTTTAATTTAAAAGTTGGATGGGGCTTCACATTCACATTTATATATAAATCCCCTGTAGGACCCCCATTCATTCCGGCCATACCTTTTCCTTTTAATCTTAACTTCTGTTGGTCTTTTATTCCTCTCGGAATTTTCACAGTCAAGGTAGTTTGTTGGCCAGTTGTAGGATCTCTATACGAAATCTTGCTTTCACCTCCATAAAAAGCATTCATGAAATCAATTTCCATATCATATCTTAAATCCTCTCCCTCTACGGGATGATTACTAAAACCTCCCTCTCTCACTCTTGAGCTTGTCCCTTGTTTTGTAAAAACATCGAAGATATCTCCTAAATCATTAAAGAAATCAAATCCTCCGGATCCATAACTACTTCTTGATTTTCCCCCTTTACCAAAGATTTCACTAAAATCAAAACCTCCAGAATCTCCTGAAGTGCTATAATAATATGTGCTTCCATCAGGACTTCGGTATTGTTGACCTCCTCTTGGGATACCTCCATATTGTTGATAAGAAGATGGGTCTCCTTCTACGACTCCAAATTTATCATACATTTCTCTTTTTTTATCATCACTTAAAATGCCATATGCCTCATTAATCTCTTTAAATTTTTCACCCGATTTAGCCTCATCGGGATTTACATCAGGATGATATTTCCTTGCAAGCTTCCTAAATGCCCGCTTAATCTCTTCCTTGGTTGCGTTCTTTCCAATACCTAATGTTCTATAATAATCTTTTGTCATAAGTTCTCAAACTCCTTGTTTTATGTGAATAATAATTATATTATCGTGAATTTTAAAAAATTAAAAAAAATAAAAAAATTAAAAATTCTAAGAATACTCCGCATCTACTACGTCATCTTGACCAGAAGCTTTTCTAAATTTTTCCGCTTGTATTTCATCCTCAGTCTTCGCATTATAACCTTGATTTGCTCCAGGAGGCATATTACCCATTCCACCAGGAGGAGCTCCTTGATAAGCTCCGGTCCCAGGTTGTTGACCATACATTCGACTAGAAACTTGATGTAATTCTTTTTGTAAGGCTTCCATTGCACTGTTTATTCTTGGAATATCTTCGCTTTCCATCGCAGCTCTTAAATCAGAAATCTTTTCCAGGATATTATCCTTTAAGTCGCCAATAACTCCTTCATTTTCTTTCATTAATTTCTCAGTTTGGTAAATCAGAGCTTCCCCGTGATTCTTAGCTTCAGTTAATTCTTTGAATTTCTTATCTTCTTCGGCATGCATTTCAGCTTCACGTATCTTCTGATCGATTTCCGCTTCAGACATCTTAGTGGATGCAGTTATTGTAATAGATTGACTTCTCCCTGTTCCTATATCTTTTGCAGTAACATTAAGAATACCATTTTGATCTATATCAAATTTCACTTCGATCTGGGGAACTCCTCTTGGAGCAGGAGGTATCCCTGTCAAATGGAATTTTCCGAGTGTAATATTATCATTGGCTTTATTTCTTTCTCCTTGTAGAACATGAATTTCTACACCAGGTTGATTATCCGCAGCAGTACTAAAGATTTCTTTCTTTTCGGTAGGAATGGTAGTATTACGCTCAATTAGTTTGGTAAAGACGCCACCTAGAGTTTCAACCCCTAATGATAATGGAGTGACATCTAGAAGTAATAAATCCCCAACTTCTCCTGTTAAGACTCCACCTTGTACCGAAGCCCCTAAAGCAACACATTCCATTGGATCTATGCTACGTTCGGGTGTCTTCCCTAAGAATTTTTTAAATTTCTGTTGGACACTTGGCATTCTTGTAGGACCACCAACCAAAATAACTTTATCTATAGTGCCTTTAGATATTCCAGCATCAGATAATGCCTTCTGAATAGGGGCATCAAGTCGGCTTAGGACAGGTTCAATTAATTGTTCTAATTTAGCTCTTGTTAATGTCATATTCAAATGTTTTGGACCATCATTGTTTGCTGTAATATAAGGTAGATTCAAGTCGGTGCTAACTGATGTTGATAATTCGATCTTAGCTTTTTCGGCAGCTTCACGTATTCTCTGAACCGCCATGGAATCTTTTCTTAAATCGACTCCTTGATCTCTCTTGAACTCATCAATAATGTAATCTACTAAGATCCTATCCATATCAGTACCCCCTAATTGAGTATCACCGGCAGTCGAAATTACTTCAAATACCTTATCATCCATCTCCATTATTGTTACATCAAATGTACCTCCACCTAAATCTAAGACCGCAATTTTCATGTGAATCCCCTCTTTATCTAAACCGTATGCGACGGCTGCGGCAGTGGGTTCGTTAATTAAACGTTTAACATTTAATCCCGCGATCCTTCCCGCATCCTTAGTCGCTTGTCGTTGATTATCATTAAAGTAGGCAGGGACCGTAATAATTGCTTCCGTGACCTCTTCGCCTAAATACGCAGAGGCATCCTCTTTGATCTTTCTTAAAAGCATTGCAGAAATCTCCTGAGGGGTATAATCCTTACCATCAAGGGTGACCTTATAGGACGTACCCATCTTCCTTTTAATTGCATTAACTGTCCTATCTGGATTAGATATTGCTTGCCTTCTCGCAGGTTCACCAACTAATCTTTGACCTTCTTTGGTAAATGCGATAACCGATGGAAATGCTTTTCCTCCTAATGTTAGACCTTCGGCACTGGGTATGATTGTTGGCTTGCCACCGATTAATACAGCGGCTGCTGAGTTTGAAGTTCCTAAATCTATTCCTATTATTTTTCCCATATTTCTTCACTTCCTTTTTTTATTTATTATTTTTTATTTTTTGTTTGATTTTCATTTTCATTTTCTTTTTTATTATTTAAATTTAGATTTTTTGATATGATGACCTTTGCAGGTCTTAAAACCTTGTTATTAATATAATAACCTTTATCTAATTCTTCTATTATGGTGTTTTCTGGGAGATCGCTCTCAGCGCACATTAATACCTCATGTTTGTAGGGATCGAATTCTTGACCTTCAGCGTTCATTGGTTTTACACCCTCTTCTTTAAGTAAATGCTCAAAATTCTTTAATATGATCTCAAAGCCTTTCTTAATAGAATCTCCATTTTCTACATTGTCAATGACTTCTAAGGCTCGAATTAAATCGTCATAATGCTTGATTAATTTTTTTAAAATAATTTCAGTAGCGCGAATTTTATAATCTCTTCTTTCACGCTCCTTTATTTTTTTATAATTTTCAAAATCAGCTTGAACTCTTATTAATGATGCCATGTACTTTTCAGTTTCTTCCTTTAAGTCTTTATAATCCCTAGCATCTTCTTTTAAGTTTTTTAGAACGTCCTTTAATTCTCTATTTTCAAGCCTTAATGTCTCGATATTACTCGCAACGGCTTCATATTTCTTTGCCTTATCTTTTAAAACTCTATATTCTTCCTTTGAAATCGATATCTTATTAGATGACCTACCATAATGACCTCGATCAGTCAAAAATCTATCATAATAATCTCCAAATACCATTTTTATTCTATCTCCCATTCAATTTTGTTGGTTTTAATCTCAAATTTTTTAAATTTTGTTAAACTTTTTATTTTTAATTTTTAATAATTATTCGATGTCAATCGTCAATTGACAATTGTCAATAAGTAACTATAAGTCTACATATTTAAATGTTTCGAAACGAAAAAAATAAGTGTTTTACAGTTTGAACTTATTAAATTTTAAACAAATTTAAATAAAATTTATAAAATCTTAGTTTTTCTATATAATTTTGATTTTTTTAATTAATTAATGCTCATCAATTATTTTTGATGTGATAGAGATGAAATATTGCCCATAGAACTAAGATTTGCCTAAAATGGTCAATATTTGAAATAGAAATGAATTTTTAAATAATGAATACTTCAAAGATATTCTATTTTCATTTATATATGAGAAAAATAAAATAATTTTATAACAAAGGTATTTTAATATAAAAATCATAATAGATGTTAAAAATGAATAAAAAATCAAAAGACCATAAAAAAAGTAAGTGGCTTCTTTCTTTAATCTTATTAATGATGTTCTTATCACCAGTAATCTTTAATAATTTATCCGTTAATAACCCAATGGAAATAAATAATGGACTTGTGGATGATTTAGATTTAATTCCTAAATCAAGTGGTCCAGAAATTAATATAACTACTCCTGAAGATAAGACCTATACGACTCCGATGAGCGGGTATTATCCCGCGACGCATGGATTTGAAAATGATCAGATAGGGAGCGTACCAATAGGATGGTCAGATACACGTTCTGGTCCATCGAGTTATGCTGAAATTGTTGATTCTATTGGTAATCA
>JAEOTJ010000147.1 GCA_016839905.1 Promethearchaeota archaeon
ATCAAGAGCTTCATCTAATAGTCTTTGTCCAAATTCTAACCGATTAACAACGTATCCCGCTTGTCTAGGATCAATTAGGTCTATACATTTTTCCATGTTAGGAGAATATAGTTTTGCTCCTTTAATTCGACATGACAATTCATCCCCCTTAGGATGATTAATTTTTAACATATCAAATATATCAGAGCCGACACCATCACCACATATTTTATCTCCAATTTTTTTATATACTTTCCTATCGATAAGACATACATCTAAGCCATTCTGTGCACAGAAGCGGGCGGCAGTAGTACCTCCTGTTCCTGCTCCAACAACAACAACATCAAAATTTTTAGTTATATTTTCCATATTTTTAATTTTACATTATTAATTATCAATTATATAAAGTTAAAATGAAGAATATTAATGTAGTACCAATTGGAACTGTCAGATCGTCCCAAGTACTTGGAGAGATTAATTCAATTAATGTACCCAATGCGCTAATAATTAAAGAATAAATAATAACCTGTTCTATAGTTAATGGAATTTGAGTTGTAGTAATTATTAAACCAAATAAAGATAAAATTACTAAGCATAAAATAAATGCTGTAATGAAAAAAGTTAGGGAGCCCTCTAACGTCCTTTCTGACTTTGTCCAAGAGAGTTTGATTTTAATCCGCCCTATTTTTTTTCCCACCATTGAGGCAAGAGTATCTGAAATAATCATTATTAATATCCCCGCAATTGGAAAATAAAACTGATTTGGGGCAAAAATAACAAAAAAAGTTATCAATAATGTAATGGATAAGCTATAATGAAAAGGTCCTTGCAAATAACTCCTGCGACGTAGCATTCCTACATTTTCTTCGGCTTTTTCTCCAATAGTGTCATATAATTCTTTTAAAGGCTTAATTTTACTGTCACTTGAACAAAAATAAGTGATAATTGTTATAGATCCTGCGATAATTATCGCAAAGTAAGACCAAGATAAAAATGGAACAATTAAAACAATTAATCCCGAAAATAAATGAACTAGCTTTCGTGCGGTAAATTTAGATATGACATCTCTCTTTTTTAAAGTCATGGGAATGAATATAATGAGAAGGATATATAAATAAGCTATCAGTACAATTATTAAATCTGTGATTAAACTCATAGTATTTTTCTTTAAATTAATTAATTGCGAGAACAAAACTTTATTTAATAAGATAATCAAATTAAAAAGAATATTAAAGGTCATAATATCAAATAAAGAAATCTACATTTTCTAAAAAAATTAATTATAATATTACTATAATTCATTTTAATCGATTTTATATAAGTGTTAGAAAATCTTAATAGTGTTTTTAAATAAAAAATCAAATTTATTATACAATAAATAAACATATTTTTAGTATTTCTTGTCTATAATGAATTAAAGATTAAATAGTATTATTAATATGTCTTACAGTGATTATTTCAATACAGATAAATTAAAGGATCTAGTTGAGAAGTTCATTCAAGATCCAAAAAAATCTCAATATTCTGAACAAGATGTTAAAACTAAATATATTTTACCTTTAATAGAAATTCTGGGATGGAATATTCATTCATTAGATCAAGTTAAAGAAGAATCACCAGCAGGTCCTGGTTTTGTAGATATATCATTAAGAATTTATAGTATTCCCAAGATCCTCGTAGAAGCGAAAAAGTTTGGAAAATTAGATGGAACGAGACAACGAAGAGGTAAGAAAATAACTTGGGAAATACAAACACTGGAGTATGCCTATTCCTTACAGACTGATTGGTGTATATTAACTAATTTTGAAGAATTACGCTTATTTTTCACTCCTGCAAATACTCCAACTAAAGCTAAAATTGTGGTACTTAAATATAATGATTATCTTACTAATGATGGTTTAGAGATCCTTAAATATCTATCTTTTAAAGGAGTATTGGAAGGATTAATAAACCGATTAGCCAAGAAAAGAGAGCGTCGCCCAATAGATATAGAAATTGCAGCAGATTTACTAACCTCGAATTTAGAAATTTTCGAAGTTTTAGATAAAAAATATTCAGTAAAATTTTCAAAGGAAGAACTCAAACATTTTACTCAGCGTTTTATAGAAAGATTACTAGTCCTCAGAGCTGCTGAAGATTGGGAATTACTAAGAGCTGATCAGATTAAAGATTTATTCGATAGTTGGAATAAATTAACTTTAGATAAGGATGTTGAACCTTTTAGCAAAAGGATGAGTTCACTTTATTTACAATTTAATAAAAAATTTAATACAGCAATTTTTGCTCCTTCTCCCGTTGATGAATTAGAATTATCAGATCAGGTATATGAGAGGGTAATAAATAGATTATATAAATATAATTTTGATAAAATTGATGCAGATGTTTTAGGGAATGTGTATGAAGAATATTTAGGTCATATCTTGAAAGAAAAGGGGGGAAAATATACACTTACAGAAGATTACTTGAATAAACAAAAACATGGAATTTATTATACTAAATCATTTATAGTTAAATATATTATTACCAAAACAGTTCTGAATAAAATTAAGGATATTCAGTTACAAGAAAATCTAAAAGAATTAAAGTTAATTGATATAAGTTGTGGTTCTGGGACATTTATAGTTGAATCATTTAATATTTTAGAAAATAGATATACAAAAATCCGTGAGAGTGAGAATAATTCTATTACTACTGGAACTTTAGATAGTTGGCTAGCTCCCAGATTTAATTGGAAAGATATTTTAAAAAATAATATTTTTGGGATTGATATAGATCTATTTGCTACAGAACTTGCCTCTGTAAATTTAGCTTTAAGATCTATAACTAAAACTGAAAAATTACCTTTAATTCTTGAAGAAAATATTTTTTGTAAAAATTCTCTTTTTCATGATTATGATTCTATTTTAGGAGAGAGTGAGGGATTTGATTTTGTTGTAGGAAATCCTCCTTATGTTTTAGGAGATAATTTAGAAGAGGAAGAAAAACAAAATTTATCCGATGAATTCTCAGAAATTTATAAATCCGAAGCAGATTATTGTTTTTATTTTATTAAAAAAGGTATTGACTTATTAAAAGAAGGTGGGCGTTTAGGGTTTATAATTGCAAAATATTTTATGAAAGCTCATTACGGTTCAGATTTAAGAGACTATATTTTGAACCAATGTAAAATATTAGAAATAATAGATTTTGGAAATATTGATGTTTTTGAAGGTATTGGTTCTAGATGTTGCATTTTTATTATAGAGAAAACATCAGAAATTCCAGATTCTCATAAAATTCAAGTTATTAATGTTATTTCTAGAAAAATTAAAGTCTCAAAAGAAAGGATTTTTATAGAGATTTTAAATCTGGAGAAGATTATTCAAAATGAATTAGAAGGAAACACTGCTAACTTAGAAGGTTTTTATAAAAATCAGTCAGAATTAACTTCAGAACCATGGATTCTAACCTTACCCAAGAAAGAAGAAATTTATAATAAATGTAAAGAGAAATATACATCTCTTAAAGAATATGAATTTAAGGCGGGAAGAGGGGGTATTGCGGGTAGATTGAGCGTATTTGGGTTAACTGAAGAAGAATTTATTAATAAAAATTTAGAGAATGAAATCTGGAAAAATGACATCAAAAATAGTGATATTGATAAATATATAATTAGTCCTCTTAAAAATAAAGTATTATTTCTTGAAAATATAAACGATTACGATGAATTAAGGCAATATCCAGAAACGCTTTCCTACTTACATGAAAATTTTATTGAACTTGCTTTCAATAGACGAGAGTTTAAACCGATTCAATCACTCTTAACGAGAAGTGAAAATCTAATTCTTAAAAAGATTGCTTTATTCTCTCATCAAAATAATCCAATGGATATTCATGAAATTGATGAGGATTTACTTGAAAAATTAAGAGAAATTGTAATTATTAAAATAAATAATGATAAAATAATTATTAATACAAATTCCGAACAATTTCATAATTATTGGAAATGGTGGAGATGGACTAGTCCTAGAAATCTTGAAATTTTTGGAAGTGAAGCACCAATAATAGTAGCACCTTACATTGCTCCAGAGAATAATTTTGCTATTGAAATATCCAGAGCTTTTGATGGGTCAGGAGATGTATTAGGTATTAAAATTGATGAAGATTCTCCTATAAATATCTATGCAATGTTAGGATTTTTGAATTCAAGATTATATAATTTTCTTCACTTTATAAGAGCTAAACCTAAAGATTATAGATTTGAATACTATCCAATTACCGTTCTAGAATTGCCTTTACCAAATGAAGAAGTCTTTAATGAAAGGGGTGTCTCATTAGAAGAATTTACAAAAAATATTGAAAGAATTATAGAATTAAAGAAGTTAAAGATTTTAATTGAAGATCAATTTAAACAGGTTTTATTAAATAACAATATGGATAAAGCCAACCTAAAATTTGAAAGCATCTGGAATACTTTACCTAAATTGGGTATTATCCGTAATAGAATAACTCTTGGAGACCCTACATTAGAGAGTATCGCATTGAAAATCGTTCTTAATGAGTTTAAATTTAATATTAAGTATTTTTCACCTGAAGAACAAGAATGGATTACGATAATTGAAATTATTGGTGATAAAGATAAAATTAATATAGTTGAATGTCTATATTTGTTATTAAATTTATTTTTAAACGAAAATCAAATAGCTTCAAGAACAAAATGGCGAAAGGGACAATTATTCTCCACAATTATTTTAAAAAATATTAAATTATATACTGCTCATAATCTTTCTGGATTGAAATATTTAAATAAATTTTCTACTTTAATTGATGAATTAAAAAAAATTGTTGGCTCGGCTTATATAGACCTCAGCAATATTGATAATGAGATAATGGAATTAGAACAAAAAATAAATCAGAGGGTCTATGAAATTTTTGAATTAAATTCCGAAGAAAGAAAATTAATTGAAAATGACATCAATTTTGACATACCTTATCTTCCATAATCAATGAATTAACTAATAATGGTTCTTTAGGATCAGGGACTTTTTTTCTTTCTTTATCTAATATTTTAAAAATATTCACAATTTACTAATGACAACATTTTAAGTAATAAAGATATACAATTTTGTAGGTAAAAACTGGAAGATTATAAAGAATATTAAAGAATATATTATCAATAAAAGAAATCCTATATTTTTTAAAAAAATAATTGAATTAATACAGTACTTCATTTTAAGAGTAATTTAAATTCTATGGGAAAAGATCGTCCCTTAATGCTTTATATATTAATCTTATTCTATATTCTTAGAAAAAAAATTTTATGTGTTAAAAAAATGTCGATAAAAAAATTTAAAGGAAAAAATGTAATTTTAACAGGAATATTAATGGTTTTGTTCTTTGGAAATCTGCTTCTATCTATAACAGCAAGTTCGGATGATAAAATAGATATTTCAGGTGATACAGATCAAAGAAGGGTAAATGCAAATGAAAGAACAACATTAAGATTTCGACAGAGAACTCAATTGACCTTCTCTTCAAATAAAAATTTAGATGTAAATATAGAATGTGATGCAAAGAATATTGGTGATAAAGATTTTGAACTTGAACTTGAATCTTCAGAAGATCTGCAATTAAATATGACTTGTACGGAAGAAGAGAAAGAACTCGGTTTACTAAAGGGAAATACTTATCAACCGCGAAATAGAGAAAGACATAGATTTTTAGAAGGATTTGTAGTTTCAATGGAATGCAATGGGACTTTTGAAGCAAAGCTTAAGATGAAAGCAACTGAAGAAAATAGACTTGGTACTTGGGCCTATTACGATGAATCTTCAGAAGAATGGGTACCTGTAGAAACTACAGAAAAAAATGGATATTTAGTGGCTGAGACTGACCATTTCTCGGTATGGACAGTTTTACTCCCTGAGATAGATTATACACTATTAATCTTAATTGGAATGGTTCTAGGTGCCATTGTATTAGTTGGAATTACTATTGTTTTTATTAAACGGAAGGAAAAGTAGAATTTAATATTAATTTTTAATTTTTTTTTTTTTAATAGAGTATGAATTAAAGGAAATGAAGTCTTCAAATATAATAAATATGTCTCATCGGAAAGAAAAACTTTTAGTATTAATCATATTATTAATTCAACTAAATATATTTATACTATCTATTTATGCAAGAGAAGAAAACGTTAATGGATATTCAAAAAAAGATAAGATCATAGCAAATGAATATATCTTATATGAATTTCAAAACAATTTAAAATTTGAGATAAGAACAAATGTATCTATAGATCTGGATATTCAATATGACTCTAAAATGAAAAATAAGCAATTATTTTTTCAAATAAACAACTCTAATTCTATTTCTTTGGAAATTAATGTAAAATCCAATATTCAAGATTTTAAATTCACATCCACTCCACCAAATTCACTAGAAAAAGATCAAAAACGATGGAATCATCAATATGAAAGCTGCTATAAAATTATTGCTAACACAACAATACAAAAAATTACCATGCAAAGTAGAATACTTACTAACTATGATTTAAAGTTAGATAAAGAATATTCCTTTGCAGTGTTTAAAGAAAGTGAGGATGATTGGGAATTAATCTCAACAAAATTAAAATTTGATGATTCAAGTTCAGAATATTACATAGAAAGTAAAATTTCTGATTTAGATGCAAATACTGATTATTATATAGCGATTTTAGAGATAGAACAGCCAGATCTTCTCTGGATTTGGATTTTTTTAATCATAATTTTATTATCAATAATATCATTTTCAATAATTGTTTCTAAGACCGAATATTTTGATTTTTTAAAGAAAAGAATAACTCCAATATCTAAAGGTGTTCATAGGCTTACTCTTGAAGATGTTTTAGAAAATGAAAATCGTAATAGACTTATAGATTTAATTTTAGAAGAACCAGGTATTCATTATAAAGAGTTATTAAGAAAATCTAATATTGCAGCTGGAAATTTAGCATGGCATTTGGATATTCTTGAAACTTATAAAATAGTTGGAAAAAAACGTATTGGAAAATTTTTAGCTTATTTTCCTTACTATCATAAAAATCCTATTTCAAATTTAAATTTAAAATTAAGTAAGAGCCAATTAACATTAGAAATATTGGATATTATTGAAAATAAACCTGGGATTTGGATTAATAAGATTGCTAAAATTAAGAATATGCATTCTAAAACAATTCAATATCATGTCAATAAATTAATAGATCTTGAGATAGTTCATACTACTATTGAAGGAAAAAAGAAAAAATTATACCCAAATTTAGATTCTGAATATTTTGAAAATAGAGTTAAGGAAAAGGAAGAGAGTTAATTCATATCATCAAGATAAACTTCTCTTCCTAATTCTGCGGATTTATTCGCTGCTAAATTAAACCTTAGAATTTATTTTGCTTTAATTCCATATAATATCATTTTAATATTAATTTTTAAGATTTCAATAAAATAATTAGTAGCATTTATAAAACTATATTTCCAATCTTTTTTAAAATCTGAAAAAGATTTAATGAATACTTTAAAATCAAGTTTGTCAAAAATGAATTATATCTTTCCAATTAAAAAGAGATCATTTTTTCCTAATTTTTTGAAATATTAATAGTGTTTCTTCATTCCCAGTTCCAATATTATATTTTTATATAAATATTTACATTGAGACTTTACGGCTTAAAAAGTAGATGATCCATCCTTCCAAGATCACTTTCAGCAACTCCTTTAGAAGATATATAAGCTGAAACCCAAAATGCATTTTCTTTAGTGTATATATTTTCACTAGATTAAATACAAAATGTATACATTTAAATACTTGAGAATATATACAATATTTAGAAATATATTAATAAAACGATTCTAAAGACATATGATAAAAATTGATGCCAGCTCCTTCATATATTCTCTAAAAATGGATTGGATAGAGGGTTTAAAAAGGCTATACAAGGAGCTTGTAATTACAAACTCAGTATATGAAGAAGTTATATTAGAGGGGAAAAAAAAAGGTAAACCCGATGCGTTTATTGGTGAGAAACTAATAAATCAAAAAGAGATTCAAATTCATCAATTAAAAGTTAATTCTCAAATTAATATAGGATTGGGGGATGGAGAGACCGAAACAATTTTAAATTCAATAGAATTAAAATGTAATTGTTTAATTGATGATAAAAAAGCAATAAGAATTGCTGAAAGTTTTAATTTGAAGGTTATTAGTGTTCCAATATCTCTTTTGGATGCATATAAACAAAAGTTAATTGATGATCATAAATTTGAAGAATTGTTTCAAAAATGGATTCTAATTGCTAGCCCTTCCTATGAAGATATATTTCTAATAAAAAAAGTAAAAGAGTTGATGTTTAAATAATGTCAAATAACCTTTCAGTAAGAATAAAAACAGTTATTTTAAAAGAATTAGATAGCTTGGCAGAGCTACTTGGAGTAGACCGTGCCACTATTGTCAGAGATGTTATTAATAAAGGATTAGATACTAAAAAAATTGATATTGCCCTCGACCTTTATCTAAAAGGGTACACATTAGAAAAAGCAGCAAATACAACAAATATTTCTTTATGGGATTTAATTGATGAAGTTAAGAAAAGAGGAATAACCTCAAAATCAGATATTGAGCAAACTAGGACAATGATTATTAGAACAATTGCAAAGGATGATGAAAAATTAGCTAAAAAAATTAAAGAATTAAATATTAATCCTTTATAATAGTAATCAATATAAAACTCTGTTAAACTGATAAAATTATTAAATAATAATATAAACAAAAACAATCTCCTCTACTTTATATTAAAGAAATTGAAAGTTTAATGAAGAAATATGAAGAATGGGAAGAGAAAAGAGAAGGAAAAAAAAAGATGATTAAATATTGAGAAAAAGTAATATAATTAATTTAAATCATCGAGAAAGACTTCTCTTCCTAATTCTGCTGATTTTATTGCTGCTAAATTAAACCTTAAAATCTCTTTTGCTTGATCTCCAGATAATATTGGTTTAATATTACTTTTTACTGCCTCAATAAAATGATTAGTGGCATTAATAAAACTATATTTCCAATCGTTTTTAAAATCTGAAAATGATTCAATTTCTCCATCTTGGACAATGATAAGAGGTGCAAAAAATGAGGAACTCGACATAAAATTTCCAATTGAAGTACCTTGATTTATCTTAATAATTCCACGCGTCCCTGTAATTTCAATAAATTCATCTGTTGAATAATAATTTGATGGGATTTCCATCTCTGGCATTGGATTGAATTCCATTGTACCATATTGAGAGAGAATATTCCTTTTATTATCTTTACATTTCCACATAACTAAAGCGGGTGCATCCATTCCTTGATAATTACCTGTCCAAGTTAGAACTTTTTCAATTTGACCCCCTAAAAACCACCATCCTAATGCAAAAGCATGCCATCCATTATCCAACAATACAGGAGATCCTGTAATAGGGTTTCCACCTAGTCTCTTTGCATCTTTTCTCCATTCCAAGGCACTTTCAGGGATTTTCCATCCTCCTGTTGCCCCCATAATGGTCTTAATTCTGAAAGATGTTATTTCTCCTATGTAATTTTGATCAATTAGCTCTTTTGCTTTAACAACATGAGGGGCAAATAAAAAATTCTCAAAAATGGAGAGAATCGAACCAGATTGAGTACAAGCTTCAATCATTTTATCAGCTTCCTCTATAGAGAGAGCCATTGGCTTTTGAACAGAGATACCCTTTATTCCCATTTTAGCAGCATGCATAACTGCTTCTACATGAAGGTGGTGAGGTAAAAGAATCTCAACTATATCAAGGTCTTCATTGTTAAGCATTTCTTTAAAATCAGAATAAATAGAGATCTCATCCTTAATATTGAATTTTTCAATTTTCTGCTTTATTTTTTTAATATCCTTATCACATAAACTAGAAATTTGAATTTTTTCATTTTTTAAATAACCAAGAATATTTAGATCGAAAATCACTCCAGTTCCAATAATTCCGACTTTTAACATTAAATATACTAAATCTAATTATTAAATAAATTTTATTTCCAATAACAAATTCAATGGCTCTAAATCTATCCAAGTAGAAAAAGAGAAAGGATCATTCTTCCGTTTTTGTTATTTCTGCCACGTTATTACATTTAAAACAGCGTACTACTTCAGGTTCTTGAAGATTAATGTAATCTTCCTTGGAAATGGGGTAAATCTTGCTGCAATTCCTGCAGAAATATCCCAAATTAAAGAAATAATTCCCGCATCTTCTGCAAGTGAAATGATCAAATTGTTCTCTCGTAATTGAGTGAGATAAATGGCAAGAAGCACAATACACACCGATTTTTGAACTTTGTGGTACATAAAATGGTTGTTGTCCTTCATCTACTTGCGGTTTTTCACTCCAGCTGGAATACTTTATGGATATATCAGTCATACCTCCAAATCTTTTAAATTTATCCTTTTCTGAACCTATCAATGCTATTAATCTTTTTCTTTTATTATGGAGTATTGTTATAGTAGCAGTAACAGCAAATACAGCGAGAATACCTAAAAAAACAGTTAGAAGTAATATAATCTCGTCAGTAATTTCAGTTGTATCGTCAGTAGTAGGCCTTTTTATTTGAACAAATACTTGTATCGCACCAGAATCAGAATATTCCTCACCAAAGGAATTTTTAGCACAAACTCTAAAATAATAAATACCATCTTGAGTTAGAGTCACGCTATAGTTAGTTATTGATTGCTCGTTGACTAATATCGTCTGAGAACCATTATATGTGGTAAAATCTGCATTCAATAACATATAGAGCGTATAATTATCAGCGTTAAAAGAGGACGTCCAAGTGAGAGTAAATTTTCCATCGTCATCTGGAGTGCCTGCATCCAGAGAGTATAACATTAAGGCTACAGGTGGAGCTATCATAGTAACTATCGACAAGCAACTAGTATTTGAATATATCTCCCCCGCCAAATTTCTCGCACGGACTCTAAAATAATATATTCCTGTTTCCGAAGTAGAAAAGAAAGCAGTAGTTACATTTAATTCATCAATCAATATATTCTGAGTACCCGTATAATTAGTGAAGGGCATTATATCCCAATAAACCGTATAATTTTCGGCTCCAACAGATATATTCCATTCCAGATTGAATTGACCATCATAGTCAGGGATTCCTGCATCTGGAGATGTTAACGAGAACGATGCTGGTTGAGGATATGTAACAACTATCTTTAAGCATCCTGAATCTGAATATCTCTCCCCTGTTTCATTTTTTGAACAAACCCTAAAATAAAAATTTGCACTTTGTAAAGTAGAAAAAGGAGCACTATTTACATCTGATTCGTCAACCAATATGTTTTG
Organism: Promethearchaeota archaeon; assembly: GCA_016839905.1. The sequence goes on from JAEOTJ010000147.1 coordinate 11,331, forward strand.
AGCTCCTGTATATGTAATGAAGGGTACTGTATCCCAATAAACCGTGTAATTATCAGCTCCCTCAGAGATACCCCAGTTCAGAATAAATTGACCATCATTGTCAGGAGACCCTGCGTCTGGAGAAGTTAAGGAGAACGGTCCTGGTGGAGGTAACGCAACAATAACCTGCAAGAAACCTGCATCTGAATATCTCTCTCCGGTTCTATTTTTAGCACAAACCCTAAAGTAATATGTTCCATTTTGTGAAGTAGAAAAAGGAGCACTATTTACATCTGATTCGTCAACCAATATGTCTTGAGCTCCTGTATATGTAATGAAGGGTACTGTATCCCAATAAACCGTGTAATTATCAGCTCCCTCAGATATACCCCAGTTCAGAGTGAATTGACCATCATCATCTAGAGTCCCTGCGTCAGGAGAGGTTAACGAGAATGGTCCTGGGGGATCTGGAAATTTATTAAATTTGCATATAAAAGCATCTGTAGCTCCATTCCATATCTCATCGAAAGCGCCCGTTGTGGTGTCAAAACTGCTTGAACCTGTATATCCCGTGATGCATACATTTCCTCCCACGCCCACGGTAATTGAATTTCCATATTCAGAGGATCCTCCTCCGATATATGTCGAATAGACTAAGAAGGAGCCATCCGCGCTTAGTTTACACACAAATACTTCATAACTCCCATCCTTCGTCTCATCGAAGGCACCCGTGGTAGTAGGGAAGTTGGTTGAATAGGTATTTCCCGTAATGTATGCATTTCCTCCCACATCAACAGAGACTGAGTCTCCTTCATCATCAGAAATTCCTCCGATATATGTCGAATAGAGTAAGGTGGAGCCATCCGCACTCAACTTACAAACAAAAACATCACAATTACCTTCATTAAATATCTCATCGAAAGCACCCGTGGTGGTGGTGAAATCACTAGACTCAGTCCTTCCCGTAATGTAGGCAATTCCGTCTAAACCTATGGCGATTGAGTGTCCTTCGTCAGCAGAAATTCCTCCGATATATGTGGAATAGAGTAAGGTGGAGCCATCCGCGCTTAATTTACACACAAATACATCCTCAGGCCCCCCATTATGTGTTTCATCAAACGCACCCGTGGTGGTAATGAAGTTTTCTGATTTGGTAAATCCCGTGATGTAAGCACTTCCGTCTGTGTCTATAGCGATTGAATATCCACTTTCACTTTCATCCCCTCCAATAAATGTCGAATAGACCAAGTTGGAGCCATCAGCACTAAGTTTACATACAAAAACATCATAAGATCCTCCATTAAAGATTTCATCAAAAGCACCTGTGGTGGTGGTGAAGTCACTAGACTCAGTCCTTCCCGTAATGTAGGCAATTCCGTCAGAATCCACGGCGATAGAATATCCATTTTCACTTTCATTCCCACCGATAAATGTCGAATAGACCAAGGTGGAGCCATCCGCGCTTAATTTACACACAAATACATCAGATCTCCCATTATATATCTCATCAAAAACACCCGTGGTGGTGGTGAAGTTTTCTGATTGGGTATATCCCGTGATGTAAGCATTACCGCCTACGTCTATGGCGATTGAATTTCCCCTTTCATCTTTACTCCCTCCGATGAACGTCGAATAGACCAAGGTAGAGCCATCTGCACTCAATTTACATACAAAAACATCATAAGATCCTCCATTAAAGATTTCATCAAAAGCACCCGTGGTAGTGCTGAAATCGGGTGAAGTTGTATATCCCGTAATATAGACACTGCCGTCAGAATCAATAGCGATTGAATTCCCTTTATCACTATAGATCCCTCCAATATATGTCGAATAATTTAAGGGATTGTCATATCCTGCAGCTGCAATGGGCATTCCTATTAATTTTTCCAAGCAATCGATATAAAATTGCTCGTCATAATCTTCAGTTGGTTCCTCAATGATATCATCCCTTTCCGCCGAATTCCAACCAATGGAAGAAAGAATGTCCGAACAGAGCGCGAGCATAAAGATAAAAATCAATCCTTTTTCTTGCCTTTTCATTTTTTTTCCCTCTTTGGTATATAATTTAATAGAAAGACATTCAGGTATTTAAAGTTTTCCTCTTAATCTTTAGTAAAAAATTAAAGTTTATGATTAATTATGAATGTTTTAACTCTTTTTTTTTCTCATCACTGACTTTGGTATGATCACTTCGTTCTTACTTTAAATAATCTGAAATATTACCTTAATTGTGATAAATGAAAATAATATTCAAGAATATATCGAAACTTATTCTTTTCCAAGATTATCTGGTACTACTGCTGAAAAAGAAGCGTTCAAGATTTTACATGAAGATTTACAGAGACTGAATTTGACTCCTTCAATTCAAACATTTTCATTTAGTACTTTTTATTCAAGAATATATCCAAAAATAGCTGTTAGTTTGTCATTCTGGCTCCTTCTTGTAATATTTTTTTCAATTGATAATTTCACTCAGATTAACCTAATTATTGTAATATCATTATTTATTATCTTAGGAACTGTCACGAGGAAGCCGGAAAATATAAATTTTGGAAGGAATAAATTATCTCAGAACTTCTATATAGAACTACCGGCTAATAATCAAGAGAAAAAAAAGAATCCTGAAGGTGAAATTTCGAATATTTTTCAAAATTTACTATTTATTTGTCATGTAGATTCAAAAAGCCAGAGAATAAACATTCTAGCTAGAAATTTTTTTTTCAGGATATGGGCCTTAACGTTATCAGCGTGTGTTTTAACCTTTATCATTCGATTATTTTTATCTGGATCAATTATATTACTTCTTTCGATTAATTTAATTTTTGGAATGTTTCTGTTAGTAAATTTTTTAATGACAATTATAATAATCTTGAATTCTACAACAAATATCTCACTTGGTGCTGTTGATAACGCCTCAGGAATCGCAATCGTTTTAG
>JAEOTJ010000148.1 GCA_016839905.1 Promethearchaeota archaeon
AAGTAAAAGAAAAAAAATTGGGTTATCACCTAAAAGGCATTAACCTCAATATTTTTTTTTCTTTATTATTAAAATCAAGAATTTCTTAACTTAGATAGTTAATTAATAATAATATATACTCTATTTTTTCCAGTACAATTTTTAATATAAAAATTAAAAAAAGAAAATTAAATAAATAATATAAAAAATACCCCATTTAGAAATTATTTATTCTTATTTAAATTAATTTGTTAAAAGAAAAATAATGAATTGAATTTTAAAAATATACTAAGTGAGTAAATTTTCAATTATCTACCTTTTTTTAATTTTCTCGCATTAAATAACTTTTCTATACCTTTTCCATGATATTTTAATTTATGTCGTGATTTTTAAAACATTCAATCAAGTATTGAAGATAATCAATCAAAAAGCCACTCGTATGAGACTTATTAATATTAATAATCAAAATCTAAAGTTTCTATTATAAAAAATATAGGTTCCATTCGATTATTTTCATATTCAACCAAAAATTATAAATAGAAGTTTTCCTAATAATTAATTAAAGAAAATGTGAAAAGATGCCTCATGATAAGGATTTTATATAAAAAAAAGCTAATATTTATCAAACTCAGATAATAGACTTCATTCAAGATAGAACAATTAATACCTATAAGATGTGGATATCAAAGGATAGAAACTTCGTCAAAAAGAACTTTAAGTGGGTAACCATGCGTCAATATAATAGGCAAGACGATTCAGAAGAATCAATTGAACCTGCTCTCATTCAATTGAAAATAACTCAGTTTATTCAATGGGTTCCAGAGCTTAAAGAGCACTACCTTTATAGATTTCCACGAGTTAAAACAATGCGTTTTGAAGATCATGCTGAAGGAATTATCTCTAAAAAAGAATGGGACATGCTTCATTACCTTGATAATTTTAAGGGATACATTGAATATTTGTTTTATTTTAATGATTTTAGCTTTTTTGACGATTTAAAAGAACGACTTGAGTCTGAGGGTGTTTCTTTCAAACATATGGTTATAAGGGATGTATTTGCCTATGAACTATTCCGTGTTAATCTTGGCACGAAGAATTACGCTGGTTTAGAAAAATTGGGGGGGTTTTTACAAGCACCTCCACTTTTTGATATAACTTATGACCCTTACTTTTTTCCAACTGCTGCCGACGTGAGCTACGTGATGAAAAGAATTCCTTGCGAAGCAATATTTGAATTCTTTCAATTGTTAGTTAAGGAATGTTTTAAATTAGGCATTATTGTCCCAAGAATACTTATTTGGGATGGTCAATTCATCCGATCAAACTGTAGTAATAACAAGGATAAGGATAAAGGCGCTTATAACGATCCTGATGCTGGATATTGTCGCAATAATGGGACTAAAAAAGGAGTAGGCTACGACCCTGGTATTTTATATGCCTATTGCTATAATAGGTGGTTTCCAATTTATTTTAAGATGTTTCCAGGTAATAGAAATGATACTCGTGCTTATAGAGAAACTCTCAGAGAGTTCTTCAAAGTATCGAAAGAAAAGTGGATGATCTCAATAGCTGACTCGGGAGCTTATTGTCTCAAAAATATGGAATACACACGCAATAAAGGTTTAGTTCCGGTCATTCGTGCAAGGAAAAACATTAAAAATCAACCCGTTAAAGAATTGAAAGAAAAATTCTACTTTAATACTGCTTTTATTCCAAAAGAATGGTCCGTTGCTTTTTTTTTAATAATTTATAGCTTTCGTCCGATGATTGAAGAGGGGAACTCTTTTAATAATACTTATTACAATGGTTCTCGAATGAATACACGCGGTATTGATGCTGCCATTAAACAAAGAGCAATAATTTATATTCTTGTGCTCTTAAAAGCTTTAACAGCTTATAAAGTAGGCCGCCCAGATTTAATAATGACACCATCTGCTTTTGAAGCATCTAAATATTTCGGAGTTCAATTTGCTAAGGTTCGTTTGGCAGAAGAAGCAGGATTTTTAATCTTTAAAAATGCATGATGACTATTCCGACTTAATTCAAGTTAGCATGGAAAGAGTATAGAAAAGTTATTTAATATGAGTAAATTAAAAAAGGATAGTTAATTGAAAACTTAAAATTTACTCAAGTTAAATAAAAATAAATTTTCCAATAGAAATATAGGAGTCAAATATTTTATATAAAATAAAAATAAAAAAAATGATAAAAATGGTTTCATATAAAGAATTAGGACTTTCTAATACAAAAAAAATGTTTAAAATTGCTTTAGAAAAAAGATTTGCTGTACCAGGTTATAATATAAACAATCTAGAACAATTACAAGCAATAATTATTGGTTGTGGTGAGAGTAATTCTCCCGTGATAATCCAAATAAGCCAAGGAGCAAGAAAATATGCTAATCAAATAATGCTTCGTTATTTAGGACAAGGAGGTATAGAAATGGCAAGAGAGTTAGGTTATGAAATACCAATTTCTTTACATTTAGATCATGGCAACTCATATGAGTTATGTAAATCCTGTATAGATAGTGGATTTTCTAGTGTAATGTATGATGGAAGTCAATTAGATTATGAAGAAAACATAAAAATTACTAAAAAAGTTGTAGAATATGCCCGTAAAAGAGATGTTAGTGTAGAAGCTGAATTAGGGGTTCTTGCGGGAATCGAAGATGATGTAAAATCAGAAGTTCATCATTATACAGATCCAGAACAAGTGGAAGATTTTGTAAAACGAACTGAATGTGATTCTCTAGCTATATCTATTGGAACATCTCATGGTGCATATAAATTTAAGGTTGAAAAAGAAGAAGATATTCCTGAACTTAGGTTTGATATCCTTCAAGAGGTTAGAAAACGATTAGGAAAATTTCCAATAGTCCTACATGGATCATCCTCTGTCTTGAAAAAATATGTAGATATCATAAATTCATCTGGTGGTTCATTAAAAAAAGCTTTTGGGATTCCAGAAGCTCAATTAAGAAAAGCTACAGAATATGGAGTCAGTAAAATTAATATAGATACAGATGGTCGATTAGTCTTCACTGCTATGATAAGAAAGTATCTTTCTGAGAACCCAGATCACTTCGATCCAAGGCAGTATTTAGGTCCGGCCCGCCAAGAATTAATAGAAATGATAAAAAGAAAAAATAAAGAAGTATTAGGCTCAGCTGGACAAGCTCAATATATTTAAAAATTTTTTTATAATTTTTTTATATTGGAAAGATTTGAGGATTTTATTTAATATAGTAATATTCATTAATTCTTTTTTGGTATTTATCTTTATTACTTCCAAGTTTATTTACTCGAGGTCTATTAGTAATGGAATCCCTTCTAAACGTTATCCCCATAATTTTTAAAAATAAATTAAATCCATCTCTAAGACCTTGGGGGGATCTAGCATAACCTTCAATTCCCGGTGTACCTTCAAAAACTAAAATTGAATCTGCAATGAAATCTTGAGTGATGATATCATGTTCAACTACAAATGCAGCTTTTTTAAGCTCTTCAATAGATTTTCTTAATAATTGGGCAACTTGTAGTCTCATTTCAACATCTAAGAAAGCAGAAGGTTCATCAAACAAATAAACATCCGCTTCAGTACAAAGACAATCAGCTATAATAACTCGCTGTAGTTCTCCACCACTTAATTCTGATACGTATCTTTCGCGAATATTATTTAAACTTAAATAATTTATTAATCGCTTTTTATATGATTGTCCAATAAATGATGCGAGCTTGATTTTTGTGATTAAATCTTCTACTAAAAAATTTTCTTCCATATTAATATATTGAGGTTTAACCACTACATTTAATTTTGAAATCTTATCATCTTCTTCTATTTCATTATTACCTTTTTCAATATTTTTACCAATTAAATCTATAAAAGTTGATTTTCCAATACCATTAGGACCTAAAATACCGATTATCTCACCAGCATGAATTTCGCTACCATTAACAGTTAAATGAAAATTACCTAATTGTGTCTCTAAATCATTATATGAATAAATAATGTCCCCTGACTCAAATAAAGAATCTTGAGGAGGTCGTTCATGAAATCTCACGGGACTCTCTCTTAACCGGACATTCTCGTCTTTTAAATAACCATTAAGATAAATATTAATTCCTACTCTTACTCCTTGTGGATGAGAAATAATACCATATACTCCAGGTTTTCCATATAAAATAGATATATAATCACTAAGATAATCCAAAATTGCCAGATCATGCTCAACAATAATAATTATTTTATTTTCGTCAGATAGAGACCTGATTAATTTTGCCATATTAATTCTTTCACTTACATCTAAATAAGAACTAGGTTCATCAATAAGATATACATCTCCATCTTTTAAATAAGCAGCTGCTATAGCTACTCTCTGTAATTCACCACCAGATAAGACGGAAACGTTTCTATCTAAGATTTTTGAAAGATTTAATTTAATAATTATATTTTCTAGCGAATCTTCTTTATCATTTTTTTTTAACAAATCATAAACCTTACCTTTAACAAATTTTGGGATTTGGGTAATGTTTTGTGGTTTATGGATTATTTTTAATTTATTATTTTTAATATCAGAAAAATATTGATGTAATTCTGAACCCTTAAAGAAACTTATGATTTCATCCCATTCAGGTAATTCTTCATTAAACCTGCCAAAATTTATTTTTAACTCACCAAATAAGATTTTTAACATAGTACTTTTTCCAATTCCATTTTGACCAATAATCCCGAGTACTTTTCCTTTTTTAGGTATTGCCATTCTAAATAAAGAAAATTGATCAAGGCCATATCGAAAAGTTAGCTGTCTTTTTAAAGGATCAGGTAGATTTATAATATTTATTGCATTGAAAGGACATTTTTTAATACAAATCCCACATCCAGAACAAAGATTTTCTCTAATCTCGACTTTATTAATTTCCTCATTCAAAACAATGGTCTCATCTCCAGTTCTTACTCTAGGACAGTACTTTATGCAAGGTTTCTCACCGAGGGGGCTACATTTATCTAGCTTACATCTGTCTTTATTAAGAACCGCAATTCTCATAAATTTTTCACTAATGTTTAAAATAATAAATGATAAATAAATTTCATCATTATCTAAATTCGAGAAAAAGCATACTTAGTGAGATAATTTTTGAATAAAAAGTATAATATTCATTGGTTAGAAGATATTATTGAAGAAATTTCAGAAAGAGAAGTTAATGAACAAACTCTTGCAACTGGTAAAACACCTTCTGGACATATACATGTTGGAATTTTACGAGAAATCATCATCTGTGACGCATTAAGGAGAATATATGAGAATAAAGGAGAAAAAGTTAATTTCTTTTTATTTTTAGATAATTTAGATGCAGCAAAAAGATTTCCAAATTATATAGATAAGGATTTTCAAAAAAAACATAAGGGAAAACCATTTGCTTTAATTCCATGTCCTTATGAGGATTGTGGTTGTGAAAGTTATGCACATCATTTTGGAAACGAATTAACTTCTATATTTGATAATTTTGGAATAAAAAATGATATTATTTGGACCCATAAATTGTATCAGAAAGAAGCTATGTTGAATAAAATTCAAATTGTCCTTGAAAATACTGAAAAAATAAAAGAAATACTAAGAAAATATATTTTACCTACTTTAGATGAGGAAAAAAAAGCTAATTTTATAGAAATGCAAAAAATATGGATGCCTGTTATGGCAATATGTGAAAAATGTGATAGGATCCAGTCCCTCGCTAAAGATGGGTCAATAAAACCAAATAGGGTTATTTCATATGATAAGATAAAAAAGAATGTTCAATATCAATGTTCTACTTGTGGATATAATGGTGCTTTATCAATAAAGAGTGGTAGATTAAAATTAAATTGGCGAGTAGATTGGCCAGCAAAATGGGCAATATATAAAACTACTTGTGAACCTGCGGGAAAAGATCATTGTGTAAAGGGAGGCTCTTATGATACGGGCTTAGAACTCTGTACCAAAATCTTTGATTACAAAGGGCCAATAAAAGTCCCCTATGAATGGGTGCGATTAGGTGAGAAGGATATGAAAACATCTAAAGGTATTATTTTTACTCCAAAAAAATATTTAGAGATCGCAGATCCAGAAATTTTTAGAATGATCATCTTAAGAACAAATCCAATGAAACACATATCATTCAGAATCGAGGAACTCCCTCAATATTATGATTATTATGAGAAGATGGAGGATATTTACTTTTCCTCTAATGGCGAAAATAATGATGAGAATAAAATCTTACGATATTTATATCCTCTAGTACAAATTGGGAAAATTCCAGATAAAAGAAGGCCAAGAATACCTTTTAAATTATTAATCTTCTTAGCTCAAATACAAAATATCCTTAGCTTAAATAAATTATATGATAAAGTAAAAACATATATGGAACAACAGAATTTTAAAACTATTATTAAAATAGAAGAGTTTGGAAAGCTTCTTAAACAAACAGAAAATTGGCTTGAAGAAGTTAAAAAAATAATTGAAAGTGAGAAAAATCCTAAAATAAAACAAAGTATTATAAGAAAAAATGGTATTTTTACAATTCCTGATAAAATTGATAAGAATATATTAGATAAATTAGTTGAAATTCAAATTAAAGGAATTTCTTCATTTCGAAATTATTTAATTATGAATAAGAAATGGGATGCTGAATCTATTACAACAAAAGTTAAATCAATTGCAACTAAAGATCTGAATATTTCTCCAAGAAAATTATTTGAGGCCATATATTTAATAATATTAGGGAGAAAAAGCGGACCAAAATTAGGGACTTTTATAACAATGTTAGATAAAGAATGGTTTTTAGATAGATTAAATATTGAATAAAAAAATTATATAAAAAATTTATTGTTAAATTATTTCAATTTATTACAATCTTTTCTTTCTAAACTTACTCTTTTTTTCTTTTTTTTCTTTTATGAGTTTATAACATTCAGGACAATAGGTTATCGATTCGTTTATCATTTGACTACATTTTGCACAATGTTTATGGGGATAAATATAGTAAGATCCTCCTTCTTTTTTATGCCTATCGAATTTACTCATACTTTTTCTCTCTTAAGTTTTTTATTATAAATAATAATAAATTATTTTACTTTAAAAAGCTTGAATTATAAATTATATGTGTTATTAAATAATAAATCAAAATCTAATACGAAATTTATAAGTACTCTTTTAATCCTTTTAATTATAATTTTATTACCTTTTTTACTATTAAAGAATTCATTATTCGTAATTACAACACCATCTATGGAACCAACTTTGAATATTGGGGATCTCGTAATATTAGGTGAAAAATCACCAGAAGAAATTAATATTGGAGAAAAAGAGGGAGATATTTTAATTTTAAAAGGACCACAATATTTCTATGAGAAAGGCTTCAATCCAATTTTTTGGAATAATTTGAATAATAATACTCCTATAATTCATAGAGCAATTGATAAAAAGAAAATTGGAGAAAATTGGTATTTTTTAACTAAAGGGGATAATAATTTACTTTATGATGGATCTTTAAAATTATTAAATTATTCCGAAGATTATATTTTAATTGAATATAATAGCTCGAAATTAATATATATCTCAGAAACAGAAATATTAGGAGTTGTAATATTTAAAATCCCTTTTATTGGGTATTTAAATATATTTTTTCCTATAGTACTAATATTACTCATTATTTTTATCATATTTTACTTAATCTTTAAAAAATTAAATTATAAAGTCAATATTGTAAAAATCTCTAAAACTCCATTAGAGAAGAAATTAAATCTAAAAATTATAAGTTTTTATAATTCTATTATAAAAGTCTTAATAAAATGGTAAAAAAAGGAAAATTTAAATTATTTTCATATTTTTTAGAGGATTATCTAATTTTTTATTCTAGTTTAAATAAAAATAAAAAAATAATTGCCTTTTCCATTTTTGAATTTGAAGAAATTAATACAATAATTTCTAATCTTAATGAATTCTTAGATAAAAGGTTTTTAAAGTATTATTCTATTCAAATAAATGTAATTAAAAAAGATAGAAAAATATGCATTTTAAATTTAGAAGATAATGAAAAAGATAGAATTATAAAAATCTTTAATTTAATCTTTCAAAAACTTATTGCTATTAAAACTAAAATTTCCTTTCTTAAATGTGAAATTTTAGAGAAACGATTTATTAGCATAATTACTAGTAATTTGACCCCTAATCTAAAAATACAGAAATCCACTAACTCTATTTTATTATTATTAAATCAAAATTTTATAAAAATCTTTGATTTCTATAGGATTAATTTAAGAGCTTTAGAAGAGAATCAATATTTTTTACAAAACTTCCTAAAACTAATTAAAGATATTAGAAGAAAAGGATTTTTAATTTTTAATTTTAAAAAAGACTTAAATGATGAATTAACTCTTATGGCCTATTTTATTGATATAAAAAAAAAGAATAAAGATTTAGTTGATATTGAGAAAGAAATCAATAATTTTTCCAATTTTGAACTAATAAAAAAGCAAAATTTAGATATAAATGAATTATATTGTATTTTATGGAGATATGAAATTGGGAATAATCCAATTCTATTTAAAAAGATCTCTGAATTATTTTTATATCAAGATACCCATAATTTTTATACTTTAATGGAATTTAATTCTTTTTTTGAGGATACTCTAATTGAAAATGGTCTAAAATTTAAACGTTTGAGTAAAAACCTATTCCTTATTGAAGATTCCTCCTTATTCTTTATCTTTTCTAATTTAAAATTTAAACTAGTTCTTAAAATATTAAAAAAATATATATCAAAGTATCAAATATACTTTTTAATTTTAGATAAGAAAGAATGTGATAATTTGTTAAAAATAGAAAAAATAAATTTACTTAAGAACGTTAAAATAATTTGCCCAAGAATGTTTTCAAAATTTAATATTAAAATCTTAAAAAATACCTAAATCTATAGCAAGATCTTGAGCAGAAGAATCAGGGTGTAATTTAATAAATGCTTTTTTTTCCCCTTTAGGAGTAATTAAAGTATTTATCTTTATTACCTTTACTTTATGAATTTTTTCAACAGCTCTCTTGATTTTGTTTTTATTTGCCCTTCTATCAACAATTAATACCAATTTATTTTCTCGATCGATTAAATCGAAAGTCTTTTCTGTAATTAAGGGTTTCTTAATAATTTTATAATATCTTTCCATTTAAAATAATATCCTCATATTTATTTAATTTCTTGAAGGCAGATTGAGTCCAGATTATCAATCTACCGGGTAAGCCTCCTGGAGCTAATTTATTAAGTGATAATTGATTTATATTAACTATCTCAATTCCAGGGATATTTCTTGAGGCTTTTACAATTCCAAAATCGTCATTTATTATAAATAAAATCCCTCTTTTGATTTTATATCTCCGACCTCTTCTTTTTCCTTTACCTGCTCTAATTCTTTTTGATTTTTTGATTTTTATCAACTCTTCCTTAAGACCTAAATCACATAAAATTGAATAAAATTTAGAGGTTTTTTTTACAGTTTGAACTTTATCATCAATCACAAAAGGAATCTCTGGGACCTCCTCTATGTTATAGCCTCTCTGCTTAACCCATAATGGATTTCCAGAAGCTGAAATAGCAGATATTAATGAAAGTTTATTAGTTTTTTTATTAATCTTTTTTTTTATTTTTTTTTCAATTTTAATAGCATGAGCACGTCGCCCTCCTTTTGCAAAAGGAACTCTCCCAACATTTCTCGCAGTAGGATATCCTGATCCTTTTAATCTGGGAGCTCGAGACATGCCATGACCAGTTCCCCAGCCCTCAGAAGTGTTCCTCAGGCCAGCCCTTTTATCCCTACCTTGAGCTTGTTTATTTCTACTTTGAAACACTTCACTTGCTTGTTGAATAATATCCTTTCTCGGATTAACTTTAAATACATTAGGAAGATCGATTAAACCTATAGATTTCCCATCTATACTATATATATTAATTTTCTCCATAAGATCACTACTTGGATAATCATTTTCTCTGTTGGCTTTCTCGGCTTATAAAAGTTATTTCCGGAATTCCTATTATAAATGACTTTTTAGGCCTTATAGTTTTTCTTAAACGAATTAATCTTTTTTTAGGACCTGGAATAGAACCTAATACAAGTAAGAAATCTCCCTTAATTTTTCCATATCTAATAAATCCTCCTTTTGGATTAATATCTTCCTCATTTTCACCTATCTCCATGATTCTTTTGTGGTATTCAGTTCGTTGATGAAATCCTAATTGTCCCGGCCTAGGTACTGTATATAGTACCCTAGCGGGATGCCAAGGACCTATACACGCAACTGCCCTTTTAATTTTATTATTTTTTCTTGTTAAAATTTTAATTCCAAATCTTTTTACAGGACCTTGAAATCCTTTTCCTCTAGTAATAGCAATAACATCAATATATTCTCCTGTTTTAAAAACATCTCTGACTCTTAGCTCTTTACCTAAATATTTTAAAGCAAAATTAAAATTATTAATTGGATTTGATGAAGTGTTTAATTTAATTTCAATTATATCTGGTTTTTTTCGAGGTAATGATGTTTTGTAAGGTTGTGTCTGAAAAATACCCCTAATTTCACTAGTATTAATAATTTTTTTTAGTAAATTCTTTTTTATTTCTTTTAGGTTATAAGCTTCAATATTTGGGACACTAATTTTTCTTGTTAAATAAACATTAATCTCATTTGTAAATATTTCTCCACTAATGAATTTCCCATAATCATCTTTATTGTAAACTCTGATTCCAATAAGAATTAAAGGGGGTGTTGCAATTACAGTTACTGGTTTCATTAATTCTTTTCCATAATATGGACTATTCTTTTGATCTTCTATATAAGTAATATGGGTCATTCCCGCTTTAAAACCCGCGAATCCAAGAAAATTAGTTACTTCTGAAATATCTAACCAATGTCTTACTCTACTCTTAGTAGATTTTGCTCTTTTTCTAGGAAGAAATGCTAATGATCCATGCCTTGGAGCATGTTTTTTCCGGTGTCCCATAAACAATCACTTTACCTTAGATTAAAATTATTTAAAACAAATAAATTTTATGAAAAACATTTAGATAAGAATCTTTTTATTTTAAATAAATCATTTAATTTAGGGATCTTCTTATTTCTGTTGATTATTTTTATATTTAAATGATTTAAATAAAATAGGAATTTAAATTGATACATCAATAAATTTTTTAAATGTCATTTAAATTAAAAAATCTTACAGATTTCGAAATTAAAGAAAATATTGAAGGAAAGAATGAAACTATTTTAATTATTAAGTGCGGAAATTGCATTGAAGTTAATAAAGACCTTTTAAATAATAAGAAATGTCTTTTTTGTTTTTTAGAGAATTTATTTATTAATAGAAATCAAAAATTTAACTTCATTTCAATAAAATCTTATGAAAAAAATATTAAATTTGAACAATTTGAGTTATTCTTAAAATACTTTAAGAAATTTCCGAAATTTCAAAAAATTTCAAAAAATATTATAAATATTCGAAAAAATAGATGTATTTTCAAGAGATTTAAGTGTAAAATTATTCCAAATAATACACCATTATTTAGCAATAAAACAAATTATCTTGATCCTATTATTTTTTATAAAAAGATTAAAAACAGTTTGGCTTTAATTAATGAAAGAAATCATAGCGATGTAATATGTCAAAAATGCCTTCAAAAAGCCCAAATATTATTAATAAATGCGATTAAAATTTTAGATAATTTAAAAATAATTCAGCGATTTCAAAATTTAAGTAATAAAAATAACACCCCCTCCCCTCAAGAAATTTTAAATTACTACAAATCTATATTATTTAAAAACAAGGTTCTCAACCTAAAAACATTAAAAAAAGACAATTTAAAAGAATATAAAAATGAAGAATTTATTGACACTTATAAAATCGGAAAATATGGCTTATTCCAAATATCTCTTTATAATGTATTAGATGAGTCCGAAAAAATATATATCACTAATCTAATCGCAAACTCAGATGCAGAAAGAGAATATATTAAGAAAATAATACAACAAATTAACCTAAAACTAAAGACTTTAGAATTTGATAAAATTATTCCTATTGAAGAATTAATTCAAATATATAAAAAGGAATCAATAAAAAGATTTGATATGAAATTTAAGTTTTCTGAAAAATTAAAGAATAAAATAGGTTTATTATCTGCAATAAAAAGACTAAATTTAGAAAAGATTTATCCGCTCTTAATTGACGATTACGTGGAAGAAGTTTTTCTTGATTCGCCTGAGGATGTGATTTATATAAATCATCAAACTTATGGTCGGTGTCGAACAAGAATAAATTTATCTTTAAATGAAATTGAACGGATTAAAACTTTTTTAAGACTGTATAGCGGGCAGAGACTTGATTACACGAATCCTAGCATTAAACACGTAATAAAAAATAAATCTTTTTATTGTAGATTTGTAATAGATATCCCTCCAATAAATTTAAATAACTTTTCTTTTGATATTAGAAAATTAAATAAAAATATTTTCACAATTCAAGATTTATTAAAAAATTCCACTTTAAATCCGTTAATGGCTGCTTTTTTATATTTTATCATTTTAAGAAGAATAAATATTACTGCCATAGGTGAGACGGACACAGGTAAAACAACTTTAATAAATACACTAGATTTAATAACCCCTAAGGAATTTAGAAAAATATATATCGAAAATATAGTTGAATCTTTAAATCAAACTGAATTTAATAAGCACCAATTAAAATTTAAAGTCGATTCTATTGAAAGCCCTATTAAAAAATATTCAAAGAGTAATCAAATAAAGAAGCTCCTACATCGCACGCCAGATATGATCTTTCTTGGCGAAATCCTAACTAAAAGTGAGGCGAAAGCATTATTCCATTGTCTTGCCGCAGGTTTGAGAGGTTTTCAGACAATTCATGCTGATAATTTAGATTCATTATTAAATAGATTTTTATACCATTTTAATATAAATAAATCATGTTTAGCTGATTTGGGTATTATAATCTTATTAAAAAAAAATTTCAATAAAAGAAGAATTATTTCAATATCCGAAATCTCACCTTCTTATTTAAGTGATAAAAAATTGTACAACACAATTTTTCAATCTAATCCTGAATGTAATGATTGGGATCTTTTATGTTCTCTCTATGAAACAAATATAATTAAAAAAATTAGAAAGTATGAAGATTTAAGTAGAGAGAAATTTATTTCATTTATAAAAATATATCAAGAAATTTTTGAAGTTTTAAGGAATCTCAATAAAATTAATATTAATGAACTAGTTGATTTCTTTCATAAAATCTCTTTTTATTCTATGAATACTTTAAAAAGTTTAAATAACTTTTGGGAAAAATGGAAAAATAATATTGATGTTTAAATTCTTTAAATTAAATATTTATTGATTATGACTAATTTATTTGAAAAATCCTTATTAACTGGATTTGGAATCTTTTCTATAATCATCTTTATGTCTTTTATTCTCCCTTTTTTCAACCAAATAACCTCTTTTAATGAAAAAGAAAGAAATGTTATCAATAAATATCAACTTTTTATAAATGAAATAGATAATGCGATTTTATTTGTGATACAATATCCAAGCGAAGTATATATAAAATCTCTTGAATATCCCGAGAAATTAAATATTACTTTTCAAGACAATTTTGTAAAATTTAATTTCATTATTGATAATAAAATATGTTATAAAATTTTAGAATATTCTAAACAATTTTACCAATCTTCATATAAAAATCTTTTATCGGGGATATATGAATTAAATGTTTCATATATATCATCTTTAATTAATGTAATATTTAATTAATATGCAAATACTTACAAAAAATATTTATAATCTTGAAAATTATATTCGATTTTGTAAGAGATTTCATAAAATAAATTTACCAGAAATAAGATTTAGAAAATTAAATCAGAGATATAGATTTTTATATAATAATTTATTTCAAATTGATGAAATTGATGTAAATAAGGCAACATTTTTTGTTTTTTTATTTACTTTTATCTGTTGTATTGGATTTTTAATAACTTTCACATTTTTTAATTTAATTAATATCATGTCTTATTCATTAATTTTTTCTTTAATTATCTCTTATAAATTCAATTTAATTCTGTATAAAGAGATAAAGAGTAGAGAATCAATAATAAATGCCTTGCTTTACTTAATAAAAATTGATTTTTCATTAATTGTTAATTCATTAAAATCAAATTCTGATTTTTGTATGAATTTTATTGAATTAATTAAAGATTATAACCTTCCTATATCTAATATATTTAAAGAAATTTTCAGTAAAATACATGAAGGTAAAGTCCCTGAAAAAGAAATAATTAAAATAATCACACCATCTGAAGATTTTGATAAATATATTCAAGAATTGATAATTAATAATTTTAATCCAAGTTTTTATTATGATAATTTTGAAGATGGTAATACAGAAAAACACTTTAAAATTTATTTAAAAGATATTGAATCAAAAATTAGCATAATTTTCTTTATAGGATTGTTTTTTCCAATAGGTTTATGCTTTTTAATTTTATTTCAAACTTTAAAAGTAATCTTAATAATCCTTTTTATTCCTATTTTTTTGTTATTTCTAAATTTTTTATTTAAAAAATTTATAAAGAGTGATGTTCTATTAATTGGTTTGTTAAATAATAGTTCTAATATTGAAAAAAGAAAATTTACTGAATTTTTATTTTTCTTAAAGAGTTTTGCACTTAACTTAAAAAAAAATATTTCTCCAGAAAAAGCATTTTATAATTCTTATTTAGAAAGTAGAAATAATTTACATTTTTTAAAAGAGATAATTGAAATAAAAATATCTCATTTAATAGACTCTTCCTATTCTTTTGATAAGATGATTCACACTTTAGGAGTTGAATTAAATTCAATACGTTATAATTTAATTATTAATACAATAAGAAAAATAATTTCAGAAAATGCTTACCATGCTTCAGAGAAAATCAATGATATTTTAAAAATTATTCATAAACACCAGAAACTTGAAAAAAAACTTGAGATAAGAATTAGGGGTGAAAAATTTAAACTATATTTATTTTTGTTTTTACTCCCCATAATTGTTGGTGCTATTGGTGGAATGCTCCCTCTTTTTAAAATTATTACAGAGAATCTTAGTATTTCAACTAACTACTCTTTTATTCAACAAGTAAATTTGGATTATATTAATATATTAAATATTTTTGAATTTTCTATTATTTTTACTACTTTATTATCAAGTATTTCAATTACTTCATATTATTTTTTAAAGATTATAGCTTATGAAAAGAAGGCGATATTGATATTTTCTGTGGATTTATTATTCACATTAACTTTTTTCTTATCTTATACAAACCTATTTCTTTTTATTTAAATTTTAAAGATTTTTAAGAAATTAAAAATAAATAAACTAATTCGATAAATAAAAATAATCCTATGAAAATTGGAATTAATGGTAAATAAATATTAATAATTTTAAAGAAAAGAATTTCTTCATAATTATTAATGTACATTAAATATTTATAATATTCAAATAGAATAAAAAAGGGAATAAGAAGAGTTAAAAATAATAAAAATGAAATTAAAGTAACTATTAGATCCGTAGATATTGCTGAATAAATGAAAATTATAATAAAAAAAGTTAAGATAAAAAAGATCTTAAAAAAAATTAGATCAATCTCTAACATTCCTTATGTCTTTCATGAATAATTATTTAAATACCTCCATTTTTTTTTAAAATAATACTAATTTTAAAATTGAAAAAAAAATCAAATTAGAAAAATTATGATAAAACCTTTTTAAAATCTTAAATCTAACTTAGAAAAAATTAATATAATAAAAAAATAAAGATAATAATTATGAGAAATTTAAAATTAAAAAGTTTAAAATATGCCAATGGAAAGTATTTATTATTTGATCATCGAGTCATATTTTTTCCCCCTCAATTAATTGATATTTTATCATCTATTTATGGGGAGGGTGTAAAATCATTATTAGTATGGCTAGGTAAAAAAGCAGGATGGAAATTAATACAAAAATGGGAGGAAGATTTAAATCTTAAATCTTTAAATGATTTAGTATCTCAGTTTTGTACGTTTATAAATAATTATGGATGGGGGCAATTTATCCCCAAAAAAATATCAGAAGATCTTATCATAATTGCTCTCTATAGTAATATTTCTTTTGAATTAGATAATAAATCACAATATTTTTGTTATTTTATTACAGGTCTTTTAACTGGTTTTGGCGAATTTGCATTATATCGAGTAAATGTTACAGAATCTCAGTGTAGTTTAGATGATTCTAACTTAAAGAATTGTGAATTTAGAATTGAAAAAATAACTTAATGTGAGGATTTACCTACCAAGGATCCCATTCTTCTGGATCTAATTCCTCCTCATCTTCATCTTTTTTACTTTCAATAAAAGATTCTGGGCTTAATTGATATACATCTTGAATTACTAAAGAGGATGTGCCAGCGGCCTGTTTTGTGTTATTTTCAATTAAGCTTAATTCATCATTAATTATTATTGATTCCTCTCCTATTACAACATCTTTAAATGCAGATAACAATGATAAAAAATTATAAAATTCTTCTTTATTCATCTTAACTTTAACACTTTTATTATCATTTAAAAGAGCAATTTTAATTTGTCTAACTTCACCGCTAATTTCAACCGAAGTTATTTCAATATTTTCATTATTTTTTTTTAATTGTATTTTCCATGATGTCTCTCTTTTTTTTTCGATCTCCATTTTTTTTCTCACATTATTAAGAATTCTTATTCTAATTAATAAAATAAAAATCTACAAATTTAAAATTTTATATCTTTAATTATTCTATTTTAAATCTAATTGAATTATTAATCAAAAAATAAGAAGAAAAATCAGTAATTATGATAAATTTATTACGTGAAGTCCTTACAAAAACATATGACCTATAACATAAAAAGAAATTAAAAAATTTAAATTAATTTTTCTAAAAATAAATCTTGGATGAAATTTACAAATTTTTCATTTTTTATTACGATTTTTAATAAAAAATTCAACTCTTTAAGACTTAATTTATCTGACAATTCAAGCATTAACTTTTTTAAATTATCCTCTTTTTTAATTTCATTCAATCCGTTTATTTTTGTTAATTTTTCTTTGAGCTCTGAATTTCCCAAGAGGTTATTAAATTCTTTAAAAATTATCTCAAAATCCTCATTATTTAAATTCAATTCTGATATTAAATCGATAGCTTGAACAAGTGCTTCTTTCTTTATCATATTTTTTCATTTTTTTATAAATTTAAACTTATATTTTAAATAGAATATTTAAAGTCATCATAAAATTTGAAGAAATCATCTAAAAAGGATTTAATTTCATAATAATAATCTTTATTAGAAAATCGCTAAATTTTGATATTAAAATATTCGAGAAAAAAAAATAGAAGATAAAAAGCAAGAATAAGAATTATTACTATAGGTGGTCTATACTGAGCTATAATCTGAAATTTTATTTTTAAAGGATTATAAATAATAACAATAGGAGATTTAATTAAGACTTTATCTTCTTGGTAAGATGCTAATTCTGAAAAATTTATAAATTTATAAAATGTTTTAAAATAAATTTTTTTAAAATTAGATATTTTTAAATGAAAATTGAAAAACATATCGAATGATGCAGAATTTTTAATTACATTATTTACCATAAGAAAGAAAATAAATAATAAAAATAGAGATATGAAAAAAAAAAAAAAAAAAAGATAATTTTTAAACTTAAATTCCTAACTGGAACAATAAAGAAAATTAATATAATTAATTTTCCATCACTTCCGCCGATAATTTTCATAGAAAATAATGAAAAAGATAAAATAAAAACAATTAAAAAAAAAAAAAATGTGAAAAAAAAAAAAAATAATAAATTATAATGCCCCGTTATTAAATCAATATAATTTAATAAAGCTGAACAAAAAAAAAAGATGGTAAAATATTTAATTGGAATTCTTCTTAATTTAAGATCAAAACAAAAGTAAAATAAAAGTATAAAACTGATGAAAATTATAAAAATCATACTTTTAAAAATCTCCTTCCCAAATTTCAATAAATTTTTTTAAACTCATTGCCTTAATATTTTCATTTTTAAATCTATAAATCTTAATACGTCCAAATTTCTTTTCTTGAATTAGATTAAATTTTTTTAACATATTCAAATGTTTTATAACATTAGAGTGATTTAATCTTGTTTTAGTAATAATTAAAGAGATATTTAACTCATTATATTTAGCCAATTCCTTTAGAATTTTTATTCTTGCTCTAGATCCTAAAAGATCTTCAATATATTGCTTATTTTTTAATTTATTATTTATCATATTTGAATTCCTCTGGAATTTAAAATATATTGAATAAAATTTTCCAATTTTGGTAATGGAATGTCCATAATTTCGATTAATGATTTTCTTCCTATAATATTTTTACTTAAAACCTTTATTGAAATAATATTTTTACTTTTAAATTCTTGTAGATAATTCCATAATTGTGAATAAGACATAGGACTCAATTTTGTATTTTCACATAATATAAGGTATGATTTTAAAATTTCATTAATTGAAATCTGAGTAATTGTTTCTTCTTTTAAACATTTCACAATAGCCTGTAGGAATAATAATTTCTGAATCGACATATCCTCTAAAATATCTCGCGTTAAAAATGGTATTATTTCTTGATTTCCAAGTCTTATGCATTCTGCAGTAATCGAAGTTAAGCCTCTACTTTCTGCGATCTTACAGCCTCTCCACAATAAATCTAGCCCATACCTGATATCTCCCTTTTTATAAGCAATTTCAGACATAAATTGTATTATTTCCTCTGATATAACATTTTTCTTTAAACTAATTTCTGCTCGATATTTAAAAATATCAATAATATGGTCTTTAGAATAATTATTAAATTTAATTATATTTCTTTGAAGAGTGCTTAAAGTACTTGTATCTAAATTATTTAAACAAGATATGTCTCTTACAATTCCAATTATAGATATCCATTGTGGAGAATTAATTGAGTCATCATTTAATCTAGTTAATGAATATATCAAATCTTTATCATTATTTATTAGATAGTTTAACTCATCTAAAACAATTAAAAGATGTAGTTTTTTATTTTTTAATAATTCTAAGATAAAATCTAATAAATCTTGAGGAGAATATCCTCTTTTTGGAAAATGTTTATTTAATGATCTAATTATTTTTATTAATATCTTATAACTCGTCCGCTCTTTTCTACAATTAATATGAATATATCTAAAGAAAATTTCCCGCCTCTCTGCAGCGTTGCTCAACGCCTCTCCAAATGATTTTACTACTGCAGTCTTTCCAATACCGATCTTACCAGTAATCAATATCTTTCTTGAAATTGAATTTGGATTTGTTAATAAAGCTAAAAATAACTGAGATAATAAAGATAATTCTTTATCACGATGAGGTAATTTTTCTGGAACAAAATTGATATCAAGCTTACTCTCATCTTTAAAAAGCGTTGGTTTTTTTAATAAATCTTCAAATAAATTCATAAATAAAAATTAATGATATCTAAATTCTTATATTATATTCAATATAATTATCCTTTTTAAGGGAATATAGAGTAATAATTTTCAAAAATTTTGTCGGTTTTTATTATAAGACTTAATATTGAATTAAAAAAACTGCTTTTAAATAGGTTTAATAAGATAGAAAATAAGAAATCTAATTCTATTTACTAATTAATTCATTTTTTTTAATGTCCGGGCTTCTTCCTCAATATCAACACTTTCCAACCATTCATTTATTTCATTTAAATTTTCATTGGGAAAATCATATGCATATTCTTGTCCAGGATATAAGTTGTTTTCAACTTCACTTTTATATTTTTTTAAAGCCTTTTGAATTGATTCCCCTATATTACCAAAATATTTGAGGAATTTTGGTTTAAAGTCAGTAAAAATTCCCAACATATCATGAATTACTAATATTTGCCCATCACAAAACGCTCCCGCCCCAATACCGATAGTTGGAATATCAATTACGCTTGTTATTAATTTTGCGATTTGCCAAGGAATACTTTCTAAGACAATAGAAAATACCCCAACTTTTTGCAGGTTTATCGCATCCATTATCAATTTCTTTGCGGTTCCTATGGTTTTTCCTTGAACTAAGAAACCTCCAAATTTGTAAATTGCTTGTGGGGTAAGCCCAATATGTCCCATAACTTGAATGTCTGCATTGATAATTGCATTTATCGTTGGACAGATCTCCGTACCTCCTTCAACCTTTACAGCTTCAGCCCCTCCTTCTTGGATAAATCTGCCCGCATTCTTAATTGCTCCTTTCACATCAACTTTATAAGAGAGAAAAGGCATATCCCCAACAACTAGTGCATTCGATACTGCTCGAGTAACAGCTTTAGTATGATGGATCATCTCATCCATTGTTACTGATAATGTGTTATTATATCCGAGCATTACCATAGAAAGGGAGTCTCCAACAAGAATTAAATCAATACAACTCTCATCAACGATTTTAGCAAATGAATAATCATAAGAAGTTATTGATACAATTTTTTCTCCTTTCTGTTTCTTATCTATAATTTTTTTTATTGTCATTTTTTGTAGAGACATATGATTCATAATCCTTGTATTATGAAAAATTTTTTGAAATTAACTTAAAAATGGTAATTTATATAACTTTTTCATTTTCTATTAAAGAGAAAAAATATTGAATTTTTAATTATAAAAACTATGTATGGAGCCAAGGGAGAGATATGCTCTCTCTTGAGGTGATCAAGATATTTGAACTCCCGCAAATCAACTCTGCAGGCTGACGCTCAACCGGGCTAAGCGACCTTGGCCTTTTTTATCAAGTTTTTATTAGAATAAATTTATTTTTTTAAAAGATAGAATGGAATTTTAATTTTATGATTACTTATTCTTTAAAAAATAATTCCAAATCTTTATAAAAACTTTCTATCTCATCTTTAATTGCTTTAAGTTTATTAGGTGGAGCAGAAATGCCTAAATAAAAAAGATTTTTTTTATTATTAATATGTACCTCAAATTTTTTAACATATTCCATTTTATTATCAACATAAGTTAATCTTCCATCAATACCAACATCCTCATCGGCTAATCTTTGGAAAAATTTTAAATCATCACTAATTTTACTACTAATAATCTCATCAAATTCCTTAGTATCCATAGTTTCGGTATAATAATCAGAAATAATCAACCCAGAATTAGTATATAATATCACATAGTTGCTATCAAATTTTTTTAAATAATTCTTTAATTTTGAATTAATTAATTCCAAATTTAGTAATTTACTAAGAGAATATGATAATGCCTTTGATAAAGAAGCAATATCATAGATTGAAGTTTTAAAAAATTTAATTTTTACATCCTTATTTTCAGTTAAAATCAATTTTTTAACCATATCAATTCTATCTGCAAATTCTTCATTTTTTCTATATTTTGGATCATATTTATTAAAACAAATCATAACTTCGTTTGAATATTTTAGCCCTCTATATATATCTAAAATCTCGTGAAAATACTTAATAGATTTTTCAATTTTTAACTCGTCTTGAATATCAATAATATAATAGAGATAATCCGTTTCTTCAAAATATATTGGATTTTTAACATAGATCTCCCTATATTTTGATTGACCGCCCATATCCCAACAACTAATTAAATAATTAATAAATCTAAAGGATGAATAGTCAATTTTAATTGTAGGTTTTAACTTTTTCACTCTTTCATAAAAATCATATTTATGTCTTAAAGCAATAATAAAACTGGATTTTCCCGCATTATCTAAACCAGATATGACAATTTTTACATCCAATAATTTACGGGGATCATCTGCTGCTTTACTAATCATTATATTACTAATTTTAAAGAATTAATCAGGAATTAATTCTTATAAATAAAATTTAAAATTTATAATAATAATCTAAATTTTTTTATTTATCCTTTAGCAATTCATTTTATATATTAAATATTAAACATAAAATAATTGAACTATAATAAAAAAATAGTTTTAATATTTCTTTTTTTTAAAGTTAAAAATATAAATGAAAATTTGTTATTTCATATAATATCTCACCAAATTTTAAATATTGATTAATATGAACGCAAATGATATAGATTTTTATTCTCTTGGTTTTAATTTTATTGAGACTAAAATGATGTTTGTTTCAGATTTTAAAGATGGTAAATGGGACAATGGTAAATTATTAACTTTTGGACCTTTCGAGATTTCACCAGGAGCTTGTGTATTAAATTACGGTCAAGGCATTTTTGAAGGGATGAAGGCGTTAAGAGCAAAAAATGGTCATATCGTATTATTTAGACCCGGAGAAAATGGCAAAAGATTAAATGAAAGTGCCGAACGGATGTTAATGCCCACATATGATATTAATAAATTTGTTGAGGCAGTTAAACAAGTCGTAAAAGCTAATGAAGAATATATACCCCCATACGATAGCGGTGGGGCATTATACATACGGCCATTATTGATTGGAAGTGGTCCTATTTTAGGAGTTGCTCCTGCCAAGGAGTATAAATTTATCATTTTTACGATTCCAGTAGGCCCATATTTCCCTGAAGGTTTTAAATGTATAGATTTAGAAATATCAAAAAAATATACCAGAGCTGCCCCAGGAGGTACGGGTTTCTCGAAAACTTGCTGCAATTATGCAGGAACGATGAAGGCAGCAAAAGAGACTAAAGCAAAAGGATTTTCTCAAATTCTTTACTTAGATGCAGCTAATATGGAATATATAGATGAAGTTGGAACCGCCAACTTTTTTGCTATAATTAATGGCAAATTATCTACTCCAAAATTAACGGGAACAATTCTGCCGGGAATAACAAGAAAGTCTGTTTTAGAGATTGGTTATAAAAAACTTGGAATGGAAGTCGAAGAAAGACAAATATCTTATAAGGAATTATTTAAAGATTCTTGCACTGAAGCGTTTTGTACAGGAACCGCCGCTGTTGTCACTCCAATTGGATCAGTAGTTTTTGAGGACCAAAAAAGAGTCTGGAACAATGGTGAACCTGGTGAGATCACTAAAAAACTATATAATTTATTAACAGGAATACAACGCATTGAAATTGAAGATGAATTTGGTTGGCTTGTAAAAGTTTAAATATTAAAAGCAATTAATTTTTAATTCTCATAAATAATAATATCGCCCTTTCTTAGAGACTATTTGTTTTATTTTCTTTTTAATTAATAATTAGTTTTTTTTTATTTTAGGGGGAATTTTATTTTAAGAAATAATAATTATATTCAAAATAAAATATCAATTTGAACTAAAATGAATAAGAAAAAAATAGTCCAAGAGCTTGATTCTTTTAAAGAAACTCATATTAATGAAAATTATATAAATTTATCTTTTACAATTGTTTTAGTTCGAC
Source organism: Promethearchaeota archaeon (assembly GCA_016839905.1). Next base: position 23,450 of record JAEOTJ010000148.1, read on the forward strand.
CAGAAAATGCTGGAAACATTGGAGCAATAGCAAGAATAATGAAAAACTTTAATTTTGAAAAGCTTATTGTGTTTAATCCTATAGAAAGTGTAGAAAATGTTTTATCCCATAAAACTGAAGGATTTGCGATGCATGGAAAGGATATTTTATTAAATTCTGAAATTATTATCCCTGATAATCAAGAAGATAACTTTATAAAATTCAAGGAATTTTTAAAGAAATTTGATTTAATTATCGCTACGACAGCAAAAGGAAGACATTATTCCAATGTCAAACGATTATCAATTTTTCCTGAAAATTTAACATTTCCGATCTCAGAAAAACCTTTAAATATAGCAATTTTATTTGGTAAAGAATCTCGTGGTCTAACAAATGACGAGATAAGTCTTGCAGATATTTTGATAAGGATTCCTACAGGGAATGAATATCCTACTTTAAATTTATCTCATGCTTGTGGAATAATTTTATATGAAATTTTTAAGAAGATTAACGTTATTAATATTGGGAGAGGAGGACATCCAATAATATTAGCAGATAAAGAAGATCGCAAATTACTTTATGAATTCATAAAAAATATTATTAATATGATAAAAATTAGAACTCATAAAAAAGAAAATGTATTCATTGCATTTAAAAACGTATTTGAAAGGGCTCTTATATCAAAAAAGGAATTAAGTTCAATAACAGGACTTTTCTCAAAAATAAATTCTATATTGAAAAATCTTAATCTGTATGAAGAATAATCATATTCCTCAAAAAATAAACTCTATTTTTTTATAATTTTATTACCACACATAATAATTAAGAAAAAAACAATTAGATATGTTTAAAAAATGTCAGAATAGTATTCTTAATTTTTATAACTTAATAGTAGGGGTGTTTATTAAGTTCATTAATATAATTTTTAAAAAACCACCCAACAAATATCATCTCATCTCCCTTTAAGTCAAATCCTAAATTTGACTTTTCCAATGCTTTATAATATGTTTTTCTGATATTAGCAGAGATATTAAACATGGGATAATTGTTTTTATACAAAATATAATTCATTAATAAACGGGACATCCTTCCATTCCCATCGAGAAATGGATGAATAGATACAAATCGATATTTCATTAAACAGGCTAATAATACAGGATTTATCGTGTTTTTCATCTTGTTATACCATATAAATAGTTCTTTCAATAGAGCCTCTAGAAACTTCGGTGAAGGTGGAATATAATCACTTCCCGAAATGAAAATATTTTCCTCCCTTATAACTCCTGCAAACTCTTTTTTACTTGGATGGAATGAAAAAAGAGTCTTATGCCAATCAATAATTAAATCCATTTTTAATTCAGAATCATTACTAAGCACATCCTCATAACATAGCATATGACCTTGAGCTACATTTATATCATTCGTGGATTTATTAATTGGAACGTTCTTTTCATTAATTACTAGGGCTGTTTCCCGTAATGTTAATGTAGATCCCTCGATTTTATTAGAATTGTATGTAAAACTAATCCCAAAATCCTTGAAAATTTTTTGCTTGATGACTTTTGGCAGATTTTTTATTTTAGATTCATATTTCTTTTTAATTAATTCGATTTTACTAAGCCATCGCTTTGTCACAATATTGAAAATAAAGGTTTCTTTAATTTGATTTAAATCTGTAGGAATAACTCTTCCTAATGATTTCTCAATGAGCTTTACATTACCAGTTTCTCGATAAGAATATGATAAATAATAATATTCGATACCTTTAACTTTCTTCTTTGTGATGCTTACCATGCTAATATTATGTTATCAATACAAATATATAAATCTACCTATATAAAAGTAATTTGTATATATAATTAAATAGGGATTATCTATACAATTTATGAAAAAAAAAGTTTTTTTAATTAATTGTATAGATAAAAATTCCCAAATTAATTTCTTTACTTTAAAAAAAAGGTTTATTTACAGCTCTTTTTATGGTCATAAAAACATCCATCACAATAATATTCCTTGCATTTACGGCAGGGGTTAGCGCAATAATCACATAAAGGATGTGAACATTCCTGGCATTCAATAATTCCTGTTTCAATTATCTCTCCACAATTCATACATAATTCTTCACTCATTTATAAAGCATTCCTAATGGGGGGATATGAAATAATTATATTAAATTTATTAATATATTCTTATTAATTTAATTATTAATCTTAAATTATGCATTAAAATCATAGGAAAACTAAATTATCTTATTAAATTTTAAGAATTATGCTTAAATTCAATTTAAATATAATTTATTTTATTTGAGATAAAAATAATGCCAAATATATCGATTGAAGGACCCATATTAAAAGATTTAGAGATAAAAAGAGTTCTTATTAAAGAAATCACTGATGTTATAGAAAAAGCATATAAAATACCGAGAGAACATATTATAATCACGATAAAAGGGATTTTACCAGAAAATGTCGCTATTGGGGGACAATTAATTGCAGATAGGCGAAAAGTGAATCTTTAAATTATCTTATAGATCACAAATAGTATGGAAGAATATTTCGAAGTGTTTACTAAAGGTCCTGGACGTCCATTTAGAATAAAAGTAAATAAAATATGGATCGAAAATAATGAAATTTATTTAGAGATTCTTGGATGGAATGTGACAATGGGACTTCCAAGCGGAATATTTAAAAATGTTAGGGAAAACGTCTATTGTTGTCAACCCGCACAAATAAATGGTTGGATTCTATATAAAAGCGATGTGAAAAAGACTCAAGAATCTCAAGTGAAAGAGTTTAAAGATCGAGTAAAAATCCTTGAAAAATCTCACGAAGAAGAAATTAATCTTGAAGAGTTAATTATAGAATTAAAAAATAATAAAGAATTGATCAAAAAAGCCTTAAAGACTCTTATAAAATCTGCTGAAGAGAAACTTAAATTTAAAGCTCTAAGATCCTGTGACTTTTTTACATCTCGAATTAAGGAAAAACTTAAAAACATTGAAATTCCTGAACAGATGTATTATATTAGCTTAAAGAAGTTATCAATATCGATTTCAAAACTCTTAGATTTTATTAAAAATGCTGGCAGCAAATCTGTACGTGATTTTAATACCCAAGTCCAATCTGAAGTAGCAGAAATCAATTTTCTTGCTAGTAAGCTCGAGAAAAAAAATATGATTTTAAAAAAGAAATTAGAAATTGAATAAAAAAAATATTTAAAAAGAATGATCAAATGAATATCTGGATTTTAGAAGGCGATTCTGGATTAATTGTCTATTATAAATCTTTTTCAGATTTACAAGTTAATGAAGACTTGGTCTCTGGATTATTAACCGCCTTAAATCAATTTACTATTACTGAATTTAAGCAACCGATCGAATCCATTGATATGGGGGGATTAAGATGGATTTATATCTTAGATAAACAATATAATATTTTATTTGTAGCTTCTGATACTAAAAACATTAACGCAGAGGTTTTAAGATCTCGGTTAAATATCATAAAACAATCATTTATTGATGAATATATCGATGATTCTTGGAGAGATACATGGCACGGGAATAGGAGCATATTTTACTCCTTTAATGATATACTTGAAAAATTTTATAATCAATGGACCCAAGTAGAAAATATCTTGACGACGGCAGAGTTTTTTGATATTTTAGGGATTTTCCAATATGTATTAAATATGATAAGAACTGTAATTGAAGACCAGACTGTTGGTGTAGAAAAAGATTTAATCCTTAAGAAAATTGATAATATTTTTAAGACTTTTATGAATCAACACAATGTCAAGAGCAATCAAGAATTAAGTCATATAACTTATTCAAAAGATTCTGGATTTAATCTTCTTAACATAGATCCAAATAATTGTGATATTGTCGCCGTTGAAAAACAAATCTTCAAGTTAATTAGAGATATTGTTCAATTAATTAAAGAAAAAATAGGACATGAATTAGCTTTAGTGTATTTCGATAGAGCTAATATTTTCACGTATTTATTTAATAATATCGTATTTTTAAAAGAACTTAATTTAGATATTTTTTTATTGAAATTGTTTATAACTTAATTTTTTATATAAAACAATTTTTCTTTAGAATATTCACTCTTATTTTCACATTCTCTCTGGGCCTGAACCATGAGTCTTTTTCAGTTTTTTTAGGTTTATTTATTAATATCTTGGATTTGTTTAG